>DJRC01000084.1:5811-22183 GCA_002437735.1 Oscillospiraceae bacterium UBA6370
GCGGTCACGCAGGTGCAGCACGCCGCCCGCGTGAAGATCGACGAGGAGGGCTGCGAGGCCGCGGCGTTCACCGCCATCATAGCCGACGCGACCGCGGCGATGCCGGAGGACCTGCCGGTCGTGGAGATGGATCTGGACCGCCCGTTCGCCTTTGCCATCACCGGCGCGGACGGCCTGCCGCTGTTCGTCGGCGCGGTCAACACGATAGAATAACAAGTAAAAAGGACGCTCCTCCGAGCGTCCTTTTTCTATGTCCGGAAGTAGACTTTATCCCAATCGGCTGAGCCGATGAATAGCATTGGCTCAATCGATAGACCCACCTTCCCGCCGCGGCGCGCCTCTACAAGCGCCAAAGAGGGGGCGTTTTCCGCCGCGGAGGCCACGAAGCGCAGCCGCTTCGGCTCCAGCCCATGCGCGCGGAGCGTGCAGAAAAGGTCGGCAAGCCGCTCGGGCCGGTGGACGAGCGCGAAGCGTCCGCCCCAGCGCAGCACCCGCGCCGCTGCGGCACAGACATCGGCGAGCGTGCAGCCGACCTCCTCCCGCGCGGCTTGCCGCGCCTCGCCCGCGGCGCTCGCGCCGCTTCCTGCCGGAAAGTACGGCGGATTGGAAACGGCATAGTCCATGCTCCCCGCCGCAGGGAGCACGCTGCTCTTGCGCAGGTCGCCGGTGCGCAGCGTCACGCGCTCCGCCCAGCCGTTTTCGGCAAAGCCCTTTTCCGCGAGCGCGTTCGCCGCGGCATTCTGCTCCACGCAGAAAAGCGTGAGCGACGGCTCGCGCGCGAGCAGGAGCGTGCCGAGCAGCCCTGTGCCGCTGCCGAGGTCGCACACGCGCTCGCCGCGCTTCGGCGCGGCGAACCAGCCGAGCGCGAAGCTGTCGGTCGTCGGTGCGAAGAGCTCCGTATCAAAATAAAAGCAGGGGCCGCCCTGCCAGAGAAGGTCCTTGCGTTCCATGCAGCTCCTCCGATGGGCAAAAAATAAAGACGCGCCTTTGCGCGTCTTTATTTTTTACGTACTTACTCCTGAGAGATCGCGCCATTGGGGCAGGTATCCGCGCAGGAACCGCAGTCCAGGCAGGCACCGGCATCGATCTGATACTGGGAATCGCCCTGAGAGATCGCACCAACGGGGCAAGCGTCCGCGCAAGCACCGCAGCTAACGCAGGCAGAACTGATGTGATAAGCCATGAGAGCACCTCCATTTGATTGATACGCCTATTGTACACGGCAGAATACGAAAATGCAAGAGGAAGTATGCGGGAATCTTCCGCATTTCGGCAAAAAATTTTGAAGCATTTGATAAAAAATATGCGGGCAAACACGTCTAAAAACCGCCGCGGCAGGAAAAAATGCGCTCGGGAGTGTGAAGAATATGGCAGAACAGAAGTTTACCCCGCGCGCGGAAAACGTGCTGCGGCTGGCGCAGGAGACTGCGTTGGAGCTGGGTCACGGCTACGTCGGCTGCGAGCATATCCTGCTGGGGCTGCTGCGCGAGGACGGCGGCGCGGCCTGCCGTGCGCTGGGCGAGGCCGGCGTGACGGAGGAGCAGCTGCGCGCGCAGCTGGTGCGGACGGTGGGGCACGGCCTGTCCGGCAGCCTGCCCTCACAGGGGCTGACGCCCCGCGCGCGCAGCGCGGTGGAGATGGCGGTCGCCGAGGCAATGCGCTTCGCCAGCCCGCGCATCGGCACGGAGCACCTGCTGCTGGGGCTGCTGCGCGACGGCGGCAACATGGCGGTGCGTCTGCTTGCGGCGGCGGGGGCCGACCCGAAGCGTCTTTACGCCGCAGTGGTGCAGCGGATCAACGAAACGCCGCGCACGGCGGCAAAGGAGGGAAACCGGATGCTGCGTGAAAACGAGAGCGGCAAGCGCGGGCGCGGACTCGCGGAGTTTGCCCGCGACTTGACGGCCATGGCGCGCATGGGGCAGCTCGACCCCGTGATCGGGCGCGACGCGGAGATCGTGCGCGCGGTGCAGATCCTCTCGCGCCGCACGAAGAACAACCCCGTGCTCATCGGCGAGCCGGGCGTCGGCAAGACGGCGGTGGCGGAGGGGCTCGCGCTGAGGATCGCGGCGGCGGAGGTGCCCGACGAGCTGATGGACAAGCGCCTGCTCTCGCTCGACCTCTCCGCGATGGTCGCGGGGACGAAGTACCGCGGCGAGTTTGAGGAGCGCGTGAAGGCGCTGCTCGACGAGGTGCGGCGCGAGGGCAATGTCATTCTGTTCCTTGACGAGCTGCACACCATCGTTGGCGCGGGCAGCGCCGAGGGGGCGGTGGACGCGGCGAACATCCTCAAGCCCGCGCTGGGGCGCGGGGAACTCCGCGTGGTCGGCGCGACGACGCTTGCCGAGTACCGGAGGTATATCGAAAAGGATGCGGCGCTCGAGCGCCGCTTTCAGCCCATCACGGTCGGTGAGCCGACGGAGGAGCAGGCGCTTGCGATCCTGCGCGCGCTGCGCCCGCGCTACGAGAGCCACCATCGCTTGAGGATATCCGACGAGGCGCTCGCTGCCGCGGTGACGCTCTCGCGCCGCTACATCACAGGGCGCTTTCTGCCGGACAAGGCGGTGGACCTAATGGACGAGGCGGCGTCCCGCGTGCGGATGGGCACGCGGCCCGACTCGCCGGAGCTGCGGGCGATGGAGGCCAAGGCCGCCGAGGCGGAGCGCGACCGCGCGGCAGCGGTCGCGGAGCAGAACTATGAGCGGGCAGCCATGCTGCGCGATGTGGAGCACAGCTGCCGCGAGCAGGCAGAGCAGGAGCGCGAGGCGCTGCGCCGCGCACAGCGGGAAAAGCGAAGGACCGTCGGGGAGGAGGACGTGGCCGCGGTGGTCTCCGCATGGACGGGCGTACCCGTCACGCGCCTGACGGAGGACGAGGGCGAACGGCTGCTGCGGCTGGAGGACACGCTCCACGCGCGCGTGGTGGGGCAGGATGAAGCGGTGCGGGAGGTCGCCCACGCGCTGCGCCGCGCCCGCGCGGGATTGCGCGACCCGAAGCGGCCCGTCGGCTCGTTTCTCTTTCTCGGCCCCACGGGCGTGGGCAAAACGGAGCTGTGCCGCGCGCTAGCCGACGCGGTGTTCGGCAACGAGGAGGCGCTGGTGCGCCTGGATATGTCGGAGTATATGGAGCGGCACACGGTCTCGCGGCTCGTCGGCGCGCCGCCGGGCTACGTCGGCTACGACGAGGGCGGGCAGCTGACCGAGAAGGTGCGCCGCCGCCCGTGGTCAGTGGTGCTCTTTGACGAGATCGAAAAGGCGCACGAGGACGTGTGGAACCTGCTGCTGCAAATTTTGGAGGACGGCGTGCTGACCGACGCGCAGGGCCGGCGCGTGGACTTCCGCAATACGGTGCTCGTCATGACCTCGAACGTGGGCGCGAAGGCCATCACGTCGAGCGCGGCGAAGCTCGGCTTCGCGCAGGGCGAGGACGGCGACGGCGGCTTTGCACGGGTGAAGGAAACGGTCATGGCCGAACTGCGGGCGACCTTCAAGCCGGAATTCCTCAATCGCATCGACTCGACCGTGGTGTTCCGCCGCCTGAGCCGCGCGGACGTTTCGGCCATCGCACGGCGGATGCTCGAGGCCACCGTGCAGCGCGCCGCAGCGCTCGGCGTCACGCTGACGGTCGAGGACGCGGCGGTCGAGCGCATCGCGGACGAGGGCTTCGACCCGCTCTACGGCGCGCGCCCCCTGCGCCGCGTGATCCGCGCGGAGGTGGAGGACGCCGTGGCCGAGCTGCTGCTTGGCGGAACGCTCCACGCGGGCGACGCCGCCCGCATCGCGGCGGAGGGCGGAGCGCTCCGCGTTCTGCGGGAAGAGTCGTCGCTCCCCGCCGCGGCGGAGACATAAGAAAAGGGTCAGCCGTCGGCTGACCCTTTTCGATGTTCCCTTTCAGCGTTCAAAGAGGAGATGCAGCAGCTCACAGCCGTGTGCGACGAAGGGACCGTTCTCGCCGGCCTTTTCGGTGTACACGCCGCCGCGTCCGCTGTCGATGCGGCTGTCGTAGAGCAGGTACGGCACAGGATCGCCGTCGTGCCCGCGCGTCGCGGTGAGCGTTTTGTGGTCGGAGAGGAGCAGCAGGCGATAGTCCATGTGCGCCGCGTCCAGACGCTCGGTGAGGGGCTTGACGAGCCGGCTGTCGAGCCATTCAATGGCCTGCACCTTGCCCCTGAGGTCGCCGTTGTGGGTGCATTCGTCGGGTGCCTCTAAGTGCAGGCAGACGAAGTCGTACTTCTGAAGGCTCGCCCAAGTGGCTTCAAGCTTGCCTTCAAAGTTGGTGTCGATCTCGCCGGTCGCGCCCTCGACCTCGACCATCTCGAGCCCGCGCAGCACGCCGATGCCGTGGCACAGGGGCACTGCGCTGATGACCGCGCCGCCGCAGCCGTACTCCTCGCGGAAGTCGGGCAGCTGCATCGCCGTGCCCGCCGCCCAGAACCAGATGCCGTTCGCGCCGAGCTTGCCCGCCGCGCGGCGCTTCTCGGTGACGGGGTGATGCTCCAGCACACGGTTGGCAAGGCGCATGAGGTCGGCAAAGACCTTGGAGAGCGCCGCGTCCTTTCCGCTCGGGAGCAGCGGGCCGATGACCTCGCCGAGGTGGTCGTGCGGCGGGATAAAGCTCACGCCGCTCGGGTCGCAGTGGTGCTTCACCGCCAGCGGGCGGAACGAGGGGCTGGGGTCGATGTACATATCCGCCGCACGGAGCGCAGCGGAAAATTCGGGATCGCTGTTGAGCGCGGCGACAACGTCGAGCGCGTCCTGTCCGGCGATGGAGCCGGCGGAGTGGGAGAGGATGCGCTTTTCCTCAAAGGGCTGATCGCCCGGCTCGAGCGCGACGAGGTTGCAGCGGAACGCCGCGTCGCCGGGAACGAGCTTGAGCCCGATGGCGGCGGCCTCCATCGGCGAGCGGCCGGAGAAATGCTTGAGCGGGTCGCAGCCGAAGATGGAGAGGATCGCGGTCTCGCTGCCCGCGGGCAGCGGCTTGGGGCAGTTCACGACGCTGCCGACCGTGCCGCGCGCGGCGAGGGAATCAATGGTGGGGATGTCGGCGTACTCGAGCGGCGTTTTGCCGCCAAGGGCTTCGACGGGGTTGTCCGCCATGCCGTCGCCGATGACAACAAGATATTTCATAGGAGCGCCTCCTTATCTGACGATGAATGAAGTATAGCAGGGGGATAGGCAAAAATCAAGGACAAAAGTCCACGTATCGCGGAATTTTCCCTGCTGAACGGAAAACGGACGGGATACCCCGTCCGTTTTGTGCGGTTTGATGACCTTAACAGCTTGACTTGTCCGGATGCTCAGCGCCTGCGGCCGCGATAACCGGCGGGAGCGGCGCGTCCGCTGCTGCGCTTGCCGTAGCGCCGTCCGCGCCCGTTCCCGCGAAGGAAAAGGAATGCGAGAATGAGCAGGACAAGGACGACGAGAACGAGCTTGACGACGGTGCGGGAGAAGAAGTCCGCCACGTCGCGCTTGGCGACCAGCAGCCACAAGGCCGACACATCGCTGAGCGCGAGCAGCTTGACCGTGCCGTAGACGGTGCCGTTGTAGGAGACGGTCATTTCGCCCAGCTCGTCGCCGGCGGCAATGGGGGCGTCCACGCTGTCCGGCAGCGTGATGTCGCGCTTGAGCTCGCTGAGATCCAGCTCCGTGGGCAGCATCCGCGTGATGCTCTCAGCGGGGTGGGCGACGACGTAGTTCGCCTCGCTCGAAAGGGCGACCGGGACCTCGCGCACCAGCTCGTCGGCGGAGACGACCTCGCGGCGGGAGAAGCGGTCGAAGCCGTAGTCAAAGAGGCGGATGGTCTCGGAAAAGCTCTTGGTGAGGGTGCTCTTGCCGTCCTCGAGGGTGATCTTCTCCGCGCCGAGCACCACGCTCACGAGCTGACGGTCGCCGCGCACGGCGGAGGAGACGAGGCAGTGTCCGGCCTCCTCGGTCGAGCCGGTCTTGATGCCCTGCGCGTCGCGGTAGAGGTAGCCGAGCTCACGCCAGTTGGAAATGAGGCGGTTGGTGGAGTGGAGCACGTGGCGCTGGTTGTGGTCGGTCTCGGCGATCTCCGCGGATTTGGAGTTGCAGATCTCCATGAATTTCTCGTAGGGCATCAGCGCACGCGTGATGAGATAGATGTCCCACGCGGTGGTGTAGTGGTCGGGATCGTGCAGGCCGGAGGTGTTGACGTAGTGCGTGTTTTCGCAGCCGAGCGCGGCGACGCGCTCGTTCATCCTCTGCACGAACTGGGAGACGTTCCCCTCGCCGCACACAGCCTCGGCGAGGATGTTGCACGCCTCGTTCGCCGAGACGATGAGCATACATTGCAAAAGCTGCTCGACCGTCAGCACCTCGCCGGCCTTGATGCCGGCGGTGCTGCCGTAGATGCTCAGACCCTCGAAGGAGCTCTCGTGCGCCGTGATGGGCTGGTCGAGCGAGAGCTGCCCCGCGTCGATCGCCTCGAACACCAGCAGCGCCACCGTCAGCTTGGTGATGCTTGCGGGATAGTTCTTCTCGTGGGCGTTCTTTTCGTAGAGGATCTCGCCCGTCTCCTTCTCGACGAGCAGGGCGGCGCGGGCATCGACGTTGATCTCCTCAAAGGCGGACGCCGGTACGCTCAGCAGGGAGACGAGCAGGCCGAGGACCAAAAAAAGAGCAAAAAAGCGGCGTTTTTTCATGGAAATGTACCTCGCAGTATGTTACAATAAAATATGATCGGACCATCGGCGGACGCCTCGCCCGCACTCGACGGTGTTCGACATTCAGTATAACAAAAAACGGGAGGGAGTTCAACCGTGGAACGGCAGGAAAAAGGCGGAAGCACATATTTCTTTCTGGCGCTTGTGACGCTCGCGTTCCTTGCCGCCGCTTTATGCCTAACCTCCGGCGCGAACCGGACGGGGAGGGAGGACTACACCGTACAGACCGAGCGGAGCACGGAGGAGGAGGTCGCGCCCGTGCGCGTGCTTGTGAACATCAACACCGCGACCGCCGAGGAGCTGGAGACCGTTACCGGCATCGGGCCGGTGCTGGCGCAGGCGATCCTCGACTACCGCGCCGAGCACGGAGACTTTCAGACGCTCGACGAGCTGCTGGAGGTGCGCGGCATCGGCAGCGCGAAGCTCGACGCCATGCGCGATGAAATTACGACAGGAGGCGATGCGCCGTGAAAATTTTAGTGGTGGACGACGAGAAGCTGCTCGTCAAGGGCATCAAATTCAACCTTGAGAACGAGGGCTATCAGGTCGAGACCGCCTTCGACGGCGCGGCCGCCGTCGAGCTGGCCAAAAGCGAGAGCTTCGACCTCATCATCCTGGACCTGATGATGCCGGAGGTGGACGGACTGACCGCCTGTATGCGCATCCGCGAATTCTCCGCGGTGCCCATCATCATGCTCACCGCCCGCAGCGAGGACGCGGACAAGATCATCGGCCTCGAGTCCGGCGCGGACGATTACGTCACCAAGCCCTTCAACATTTTAGAGCTCAAGGCGCGTATCCGCGCTCTGCTGCGCCGCGCGGGCCAGACCGCGCAGAAGCGCACGGAGCTGCTGACCGCCGGCGGCATCGCGCTCGACACCGAGCGGCGCATCGCGCTGCGCGACGGCGTGCCGGTCGATCTGACGGCGAAGGAATACGACATTTTGGAGCTGCTCATCAAGAATCCCCACCGCGTATACTCGCGCGAGAATCTGATGGATCTCGTCTGGGGCTACACCTACGCCGGCGACTACCGCACGGTGGATGTCCACATCCGCCGCCTGCGCGAAAAGCTGGAGCATGACCCCGCCGAGCCGGAGCACATCATGACCAAGTGGGGCGTGGGCTACTACCTCAAGGACTGAGCGGCGCACGGAAGGAAAACGAACGGGAGGAGGGGAGCGCCGTGCGGCGTGCGAGCTTACAGGTCAAATTCGGCCTGAGCTATATTCTGGTCATTGCGGCGGTGCTCGTTTTCATGAACACCTACCCTCTAATCGTGTCGGAAAACCTGGTCGTGCGCTCCAAGCAGACGACGCTGCAAAGCAGCGTGAGCGTGATGGTGACGGCGCTGAGTGGTCTGGAGGAGCTGAGCGAGGAGAACGTCGCCTCCGCGATGACGCTGGTGGAGGATACCGGCATTTCCCGCATTCTCGTCACGGACGCCGCGGGGCGCATCCTCTACGACACCCGCGAGACGGACGGCGCGGTGGGCCGCTACGGGCTTTACACCGAGATCGTGCAGGCGCTGCGGGGCTACGACGCCTTCTATGCCGACTTTACCGACGGCGCGTTCCGCAGCCGCGCGGCCTCGCCGGTCATCTACCGCAGCCAGACCATCGGCGCGGTCTATGCCTATGAGTACGACGTGGAGCAGGCGACGCTGCTGCTGACGCTGCAGAAGAATCTGCTGCGCATCTCGGCGGCGGTCGCGGGCTTTGTCGTGCTGCTGAGCCTGCTGCTCTCGCGGATACTCACGCGCCGCTTCGGCGTGCTGCTCGAGGCCATCCGCCGCGTGCGCGAGGGCGCGTACAGCTACCACGCCGAGATCGGCGGGCGCGACGAGATCAGCGAGATCGCCGAGGAGTTCAACAGCCTCTCCGACCGCTTGCAGACGACGGAGGAGGCGCGCCGCCGCTTCGTCTCCGACGCGAGCCACGAGCTGAAAACGCCGCTGGCCGGTATCCGCCTGCTCTCCGACTCGATTTTGCAGACCGAGGACATCGACGCCGCCACGGTGCGCGAGTTTGTCGGCGACATCGTGCAGGAGACCGACCGCCTGACGCGCATCACGGAAAATCTGCTGCGGCTCACGCGGCTCGACAGCGGCATCGTCGAGCCGGCGCAGAGCGTCGCGGTCGAGCCGGTCATCGAGCGCGTGGTGCGGATGCTGCGGCTGGTCGCCGACGAGAAGCGGGTCGAGCTGACCTATCTCGTCGAGCGGGAGCAGAGCGTGCGGGCCGGCGTGGACGACCTGCACCAGATCATTTATAACCTCACCGAGAACGCCATCAAATACAACCGCCCCGGCGGCTTCGTGCGCGTGACGCTCGGCGGCACGGAGGACGAATGCGTGCTGCGCGTGGAGGACAACGGCATCGGCATTCCCGAGGAGGATATGCCGCGCGTGTTCGACCGCTTCTACCGCGTGGACAAGATGCGCTCGCGCGCCGCGGGCGGCACGGGCCTTGGACTTTCCATTGTGGCGGACACCGTGCGCCGCCGCGGCGGCAGCATCGCTGTCAGCGCCCGCGTGGGCGGCGGCACCTGCTTCACGGTGCGGCTCCCCGCCGTGCGGAGGGAGGGGGAGACATGAGAAGAAAGACGTTCCTGTTCACGTTTCTCGTTCTTTCGCTGCTGCTCGCCGCCTGTGTGCGCGGCGGCGGGACGGAGGGAGAAAACAGCTATACGATCTACTACCCCGCCGCCGAGCTGCGCGACGTGCCGGGCGAGGATGCCATCGTTGCCCGCACCGTGCAGCTCCCGGACACCGACACGCTCACGCAGGAGGAGCTGGCGCAGCGATTGCTGGAGCGGCTTCTTGCCGACGCGCCGGATGCGGGCGTCCGCGCACCGATGCCGGGCGGGACAACGCTTCTGAGCCTGTCGGTCCTCGGCAACTGGGCGCGGGTGGACTTCTCGCGGCAGTATGCGCGCCTTGCGGGCATTGATCTGACGCTCGCCGATTACTGCGTGACGCTCACGCTCACGCAGCTCGACGGCGTGAACGCGGTGTCCATCACCTCGGGCGGGCGGGAGCTGCCGTACCGCGAGACGCAGACGCTTACGGCGGCGGATCCGCTGCTGTCGATGCGCGAGGACGCGCTGCGCCCCATCACCGTGTCGCTCTACTTCCTCGACCCGACGAGCGGCGCGCTGCGCGCGGAAAAGCGCGCGCTGGCGCTCTACGAGGGGCAGACGCGCGTGAACGCGCTGCTGGAGGCGCTCGCGCAGGGCCCTGAGAGCGACGCGCTCGCAGCCCTGCTGCCGGAGGAATTCACCGTGCTCTCCGCCCGCGTGGAGGAGGGGACGTGCTACCTCAATCTGCCCTCCGACGCCGATCTCGGCATCTCGCCGCGGCAGACGGTGGAGTCGCTGGTGCTCTCGCTCTGCTCGCTCGACACCGTCGAGCGCGTGCAGATCGTCGTGGACGGCGAGATCGCGGCGCAGCTGAACGGTGTGAACGTCGGCGAGCCGCTGACGCCATGAGAAAAGAAAGAACGCCGCACGGCCTGTGAGCCGTGCGGCGTTATCTTATCATCGGGAGTCCTCCCGCGTGGAGAGGCAGAAGGTCAGCAGCGAGGCCGCCGCGCTCACCGTGCCGAGCAGCAGCGCGGCCTGTATGCCGCTGCGGTCGAGGAGCCGTCCGCCGAGGAGATTGCCCAGCGCGCCGCCAAGTCCGCTGCCGGCGACATAGATGAGCGACTGTCCCTTGAGCTGGTCGCGTTCGGGGAGCGCCGCGGCGACGTAGTAGACCGTCGCGGGCGCGTAAACGGCGAACTGGAAGAACTGCATACAATGCCCGAGGTAGATGAGGGGCATTGAGCGGGCAAGGTAGAAAATAAGGAATTTCACGACCTCGGCTCCCGCCGCGAAGCGCAGGAAGAAGCCGGGCGAGAAGCGCTTTTGTAGCCGGGAGACCAGCGTCATCGCGGGCAGCTCCAGCACGGCGGAGATGGCAAGGCTCGTGCCCACGGCGCTCGCGGTCCCGCCGGCCTTGGCGACGAGGGCGTTCATATAGGTGTTGGAGATGGTGTGGGTGAGGAAAAAGAACATACAGCCGAGCAGGGTGAGCGCGAAGCGCGGGTGGCTGCGCAGCACGGCGGCGATGCTCCGGTGCTCCGCAGGGCGGTCCGCCGCTTCATCGGGGCGCTCCGGCAGGTGGAAGCCGGACATGGCGAGGAGCCCGCAGGCGGTCAGCGCGGCAAAGACCGGCAGGAGCAGCGTCGGCGCGTGGCGCTCGAGCACAAAGCCGAGGAGCAGCACCGCGGCGGCGTAGGAGACCGAGCCGACGCCGCGGCAGAAGCCGTAGACCACCGGGATGCCGCAGCGGTTCGCGTCCATCGCCATGGCGTTTTGAAACGGCGGGGTGGAGGAGAGGAACGCGCCGATGAGCGCAAAGCACGCGCCCAGCACGAACGGGCGCGGCAGCGGCACGAGCCATGCGAGCAGGCACAGCGCCGCGGCAAGCGAGAGCAGCGCCATCGCGCCGTGGCGGTTTTCGAGGCCGGGCCGCGCGTCGAGAAACGAGGAGACTGCGGGGGAGAGGAACACCGAGAGCAGCGTCGCGCACGAGGTCACGACGCCGACCTGCGCGCTCGCAAAGCCGTTGTATTCGAGCACGAGCGCGATAAAGGCCCAGAGCGAGCCGTAGGCGCCCCAGAACGAGGCGTGGATCACGGCGTAGCGCGTATTCATGGAAAGCCGCACGGCGGCGCCTCCTTTCCCAACAAAGCGGAATACAAGAAGTTTAACACTTTGTGATGCATTGTCAACGGTTTTTGTTGAGTTTTGCGCGCGCATAGGCTATACTGTAACATGAAAAAGAATGCGAACACGGAGGTTTTTGACGATGAAGCTGATGGTGCTGGACGGCAACTCGATCCTCAATCGCTCCTATTATGGCATCCGTCCCCTGACGACGAAGGACGGGTTTTACACGCAGGCCATTTATGGCTTTCTGGTCACGATGGCGCGGCTGGAGGACGAGGAGCGGCCCGACGCGGTGTGCGTGACCTTCGACCGGCGCGAGCCGACCTTCCGCCACCTGGAGTACGAGGGCTACAAGGCCCAGCGCAAGGGGGTGCCCGAGGAGCTGGCGATGCAGCTTCCGGTGATGAAAGAAGTGCTCGACGCGATGAACATTCCGCGCTACGAGCTGGCGGGCTACGAGGCGGACGATCTCATCGGCACCATCTCGCGCAAATGCGAGGCGGCGGGCTGGGACTGCGTGGCAGCGACGGGTGACAAGGATTCGCTTCAGCTCATCACGGAGCACACGACCGTCAAGCTCATCTCCACCCGCATGGGGCAGACCACCACGAAGCGCATGACGCCCGAGAGTTTTGCCGAGGAGTACGGCTTTGAGCCGATCCACATCATTGACCTCAAGGCGCTCATGGGCGACGCGAGCGACAACATCCCGGGCGTTCCCGGCATCGGCGAAAAGACGGCGATGGCGCTCGTCCAGAAGTACCGCAGCATCGACGAAATTTACCGTCTCCTGCCGGAGCTTGACGCCAAGCCCGGCGTCATCAAAAAACTGACTGAGGGCGAGGAAAGCGCACGGCAGAGCTATCACCTCGCGACCATCCTCACTGACGTGCCATTGGAGTTCACGCCGCAGGACAACCTGCGCAAAGCGCCGTCGGACGCGCTCTATCCGCTGCTCATGCATCTGGAGTTCCATAAGCTCATCGAGAAAATGGGGCTAAAGCCCGCGGCGGAGCCGCTCAGCGCCGCAGAGACGGTCGAATGCACCGTGACGGTCGAGACTGTGACGAGCACGGAAAGGGCGGAGGAATGTCTTGCACGCCTCCGCGCGGCGGACCATGTGACGGTGCTCGCGCTGCCCGACCTCTCCGGCGTGATCGTGGAGTGGGAGAAGAGCGAAAGGGAAACGCTGAGCGCGGAGTTTTTCTTCGACCGCTATTCCGGCGACTGGAACGCGCTGCTGCGCGCGCTGTTCTCTGCCGACATCAAAAAGGTCAGCCACAACGTCAAGGACCTCATGCACACACTGCTGGAAAACGGTTTGCCCGCCGAGGGCTTCGTGTTCGACACCGCGCTCGCCGCCTATCTCATCGACGCGACGGCGGGCAGGTATGACATCGCCTCGCTCTTTGCCGTCTACTTCCACACGCAGCTTGCCGCGCCCGCGCATCTGGAGCCGGGGGCGTTCGATCTGCTCGGCGATGTGAGAGCGGCGGAAACGGCGTTTCATATCTATACCTCCGCCGTCGGCTCGCTTTATAAGGAGCTTGTGCCACGCATCGAGGAGAGGCAGCTCCATGCGCTTTATTACGAGGTCGAGCTACCGCTCTGCCGCGTGCTCGCGGAGATGGAGCTTGCGGGCGTGCGCGTGGACGCGAAGGCGCTCGCGGATTTCGGCGCGGTGATGGACGCGGAGCTGAAAACGCTGGAGGAGCGCATTTACGAGGAGGCCGACGGGAGCTTCAACATCAACTCTCCCAAGCAGCTCGGCGAGGTGCTGTTCGACCGCCTCGGCCTGCCGCACGGCAAAAAGACGAAGACCGGCTGGTCCACGAACGCGGACGTGCTCGAAAAGCTGCGCTGGGAGCACCCTGTCGTCGCCGACGTGTTGCAGTACCGCCAGTACGCTAAGCTGAAATCGACCTACTGCGACGGGCTGCTGAAGGTCATCGGGCCGGACGGGCGCGTGCGCACGAGCTTCCAGATGACCGTGACCGCCACGGGGCGGCTCAGCTCTACCGAGCCGAATTTGCAGAATATCCCAACGCGCACGCCGCTCGGCAGCGAGCTGCGGCGGATGTTCGTGCCCGAGCGCGGCAATGTGCTCGTGGACGCGGACTACAGCCAGATCGAGCTGCGGCTGCTCGCCCACATCGCGGGCGACGAGACGATGCGGCAGGCGTTTTTGAGCGGGGAGGATATTCACACCGTCACCGCCTCGCAGGTGTTCGGCGTGCCGACGGAGGCGGTGACGAAGCAGATGCGCTCGCACGCGAAGGCGGTCAACTTCGGCATTGTCTACGGTATCTCCGCCTTTTCGCTCGCGCAGGACATCGGCGTGAGCGTTTACGAGGCGAAGGAGTATATTCAGAATTACCTCGACCGCTTTTCCGGCGTGCGCCGCTACATGACCGAGATCGTGGAAAGGGCGAAGGCGCAGGGCTACGTTGAAACTCTCATGCACCGCCGCCGCGACCTTCCCGAGCTGACCGCGAGCAATTTTGCCACCCGCTCGTTCGGCGAGCGCGTTGCGCTCAACATGCCCATTCAGGGCACGGCGGCGGACGTGATGAAGCTCGCCATGGTGCGCGTGCATGACCGTCTTAGACGCGAGGCACCGGAGGCGAAGCTGCTGCTGCAGGTCCACGACGAGCTGATCGTCGAGTGCCCCGAGGCGATGGCGGAGCAGGCGGCACGGCTCCTCACGGAGGAGATGGAGGGCGTGATGCAGCTCTCCGTGCCGCTGGTGGCGGAGGCGCACTGGGGCAAAAACTGGCTGGAGGCAAAGGGATGAACGGAAAAGTCATGCCGGTGCGGATCGTACCGATGAAAACGGAGCACCTCGACGCGGTGGCGGAGCTGGAGCGCAGCTGCTTCACCGTGCCGTGGTCGCGCAATGCGCTCGCCGAGGAGCTGGACAACGCGCTCTCGGCCTTTCTCGTTGCGCTGGATGAAAATGACCGCGTGGTTGGCTACGCGGGCTTGCAGGTCGTGCTCGACGAGGGCTACATCACGAACGTCGCCGTGCGGCCCGACTGCCGCCGCCGCGGCGTTGCGGGGAAGCTGCTTGATGTGTTCGAGCGCTTTGCCGAGGGCAATCACCTCGCATTTCTCTCGCTCGAGGTGCGCGCGAGCAACTACGCCGCCATCGCCCTCTACGGGCAGCACGGCTACCGCGGCGTGGGCCGCCGCAGGAATTACTATGAGCATCCCAAGGAGGATGCCGTCATCATGACACGGGAGTTTGGGGAGGCAGCGAAATGAAAATACTGGCTTTTGAATCCTCCTGCGACGAGACCGCGGTGGCGGTCGTCGAGGACGGGCGGCGCGTGCTCTCCGACGCCATCGCGTCGCAGGCGGATATGCACGCGCTCTACGGCGGCGTGGTGCCGGAGATCGCCTCGCGCAAGCACGTCGAGGCCATCGCCGCGCTGACGGACAAGGCGCTCGCGGACGCGGGCGTGACGAAGCGGGACATCGACGCGGTGGCGGTCACCTACGCGCCGGGCCTGATCGGCGCGGTGTTGGTGGGGCTGAGCTTCGCCAAGTCCGTCGCCTACGCGCTGGGCGTGCCGCTCATTCCTGTGCATCATATCCGCGGTCACATCGCTGCGAATTATCTGGCGTTCCCGGAGCTAGAGCCGCCGTTCATGGCACTGTGTATGTCCGGCGGCAACACGCTGCTCGTGGACGTGCGGGACTACACCGACCTTGTTCTCATCGGCGCGACGCGCGACGACGCGGCGGGCGAATGCTTCGACAAGGCTGCGCGCGTGCTCGGGATGCCCTATCCCGGCGGCAAGCCGATGGACGAGCTGGCGCAGCAGAGTGCGGGCGGGGTGTACGACCTGCCGCGCGCGAGCATCGAGGGACACCCGCTCGACATGAGTTTTTCCGGCCTCAAGACGGCGGTGGTCAATCTTGCCCACAACGCCGAGCAGAAGGGTGAGCCGCTCGACCGCGCGGCGCTCGCGCGGGACTTTACCTGCGCGGTGTCCGATGAGCTGGTGCCGCGCGCCATGCTGGCCGTGCGCACGTGCGGACGCAAAACGCTGGTCGCCGCCGGCGGCGTGGCCGCGAACACCATCCTCCGCGCCGACCTGATGGCGGCATGTGCGCACGAGGGCGTGAAGCTGTACCTCCCGCCGCTCCGGCTGTGCGGCGATAACGGTGCGATGATCGGCGCACAGGGCTACTATGAGTATTTGGCCGGCGCTCGCGCGGACCTGTCGCTCAACGCCTACGCCACCCGCGACATCGACGATGCGGTGGTCGCCTACCGTGCACAGGTGCGCGACATATTCGCTTGAGATGAATAAAAGCCGCAGACCTGTCAAGGCCTGCGGCTTTCCTTTTTGACGGAGCAAAATGAAATCCTGCAAAATAAAGGCATTATGGAAACAAACGGACGTTATTTGCAAATGAGAGAAGAAATATCATGCGTTATGTCAAATGGGTCATGTACCGGAGAGGAACGGGACATTTGACGCTGCGACTGTGCAGAATGTCTGAGAATCTTAGAAAACATAAGAAATCTAAGACACTCTAAGTCTGGGGATAAGTCTGTGGAAACTGTGGATAACTATTTGTAGAAAAGCATTATTGAAAAACTTATGTGAACTTGTCGAACAATCGCGCGAGAGCAGAGAGCGTGCCGGAAAAAGTCGGGAAAAGGAAGGCAAAGTACAGGTTTTCTCGATTTTTGACGAAGCGCGTCGGGCGACGTTTTGGGTTGCCAGCGCGGTTTGCGGGGCGCGGCCGCTGCCGGCGGGCCGTCCGAAATGCAAGAGAGCGAGCGCAAATACAAATGGTATTATTCACCGAAATGCACATTCAAAAATGAGAAGAAGGCAGGCTGGGAAAAAAGCTCACTTGCAAAGGTAACTTCCGGTTTGTAAGATTAAATTCAGGGAGCGTTCGCGAAATGCGGAAATTAACCTTACAAACTTTCGCTGAACCGATAATGTACAATAAGTTGCG
>DJRC01000086.1:0-9003 GCA_002437735.1 Oscillospiraceae bacterium UBA6370
GCACCACGGCGATCCCGGAGGAATCCATGAAGGACACCCCCGAAAGGTCCATCGTCAGCGACAGTGGCAGCGCCGCGTCGAGCGCGTGGTCAATCTGCTGCATCGCGCCGTGCGCGCCGTGGTGATCCAGCTCTCCGCTGATCGCAAGCGTCATCTCTCTTCCGTTTGTTCTTGTCAGAACCTCCATGTCCCGACCTCCTCTTGCTCGTTCTGCACCTCTGTGCGCTTTCAGTATAGCCTGTCCGCGGCCGTTTTTTTGTCGAAAGAATGTGCCATTCCGTTTCTTTTTGCCTGTTCTGTCTTTTTTTTGCTTGCTCTTTTCCCATCGGACATTGTAAAATGCTGCTATCATATCAAGGGCCGAACGGCCCGATATAAGGAGGCAGTGCCATGCGCAGAAACGACCGTGAGATCACCGACAGCCGGGAGATCCTCTCCATTGTCAACGAATGTAAAGTTATTCGCCTTGCCATGCTTGATGAGCAGGGACTCCCCTATATTATCCCGCTCAATTTCGGCTACCGCTTTGCGGACGGCCTTTTTACCTTCTACTGCCATAGCGCCAAGGAAGGCCGCAAGCTTGAGCTGCTGCGCCGCGATCCGCGCATATCCTTTGAAATGGACTGTCGCGGCGAGCTGCAGTCCGCTGATCACGCCTGCGGCTACGGCTACTACTATGCCTCCGTCATCGGCAGCGGCACGGCAGAATTCATTGAGGGGGCGGAAAAGCTCGAAGCGCTCTCCGCGCTCATGCGCCACATGGCCGGCCGTGAGGATACCTTTACGGAAGAGCAGGCGCGCGGTGTGGCAGTTCTCGCCATCCGTGTCAAGTCGCTGAGCGCAAAGGCAAAAAAGCATTGAAAAAGCGCAGGGGGCTCCCTGCGCTTTTCCGATATGATCTTTGTCTTGACGGTACTGTGGTTTACTTCCGGCTCTGCGCCAGAACCTCCCAGTAATCCTTGTAGTTTGCCTGCAACAGCTCCGGCGTGTTGAGGCCGTAGGGGCACTTTGCCATGCAATGTCCGCAGTGCCTGCACTGCTCGATCCGGTGCATTTTGGCCTGCCAGTCCTCGGTGAGCCACGCCTGTGCCGGCGCGCGGCGCAGCATCAGCGACATACGCGCGCACTGGTTGATCTCGATGCCCGCGGGGCACGGCATACAGTAGCCGCAGCCGCGGCAGAACTCACCGCAAAGCTCCCGGCGGTCGCGCTCGATCGTCGCGCGGCGCTCGTCCGTCAGCTCCGCGCCCTCGCGGATGCACTGCAAAAACTGATCCAGCTCGCTCTCCCGCTGCACACCCCAGATGGGCACCACATTTTCCTGCACCGCCATCCAGGCCGCCGCGGTCAAGCCGTCGCGGAGCAGGCCGCCTGCCATGCCCTTCATCGCGATAAAGCCCATGCCGTGTGCGCGGCAGCCCTCGACCAATGCGAGCTCCTGTTCCCCGGCAAGATAGCTGAACGGAAATTGCAGCGAGGCATACAATCCGGAGTCGATGGCCTCCTGCGCCACCGCAAGGCGATGGTTCGTGATGGAAATGTGGCGGAGCTTCCCCTGCTTCTTTGCCTCGAGCGCCGCGTCGTACAGGCCGTCCTCGCCGCCCGGCTTTGGGCAGAAGGCCGGATTGTGGAACTGGTAAATGTCGATGTAGTCGGTCTTGAGTGTGCGCAGGCTGGTCTCAAGGTCGCGCCAAAAGCCCTCGGCGGTCTGCGCGCCGGTCTTGGTCGCCAGCACGATCCGGTCGCGCATCCCGGAAAAGGCCGCGCCGACCTTCTGCTCGCTGTCGGAATACGCGCGGGCGGTGTCGAAAAAGTTGATGCCGCCGTCGCAGGCCTTGTGCAGCAGCCTCACCGCCTCCGCCTCGCTGATGCGCTGAATGGGCAGGCAGCCGAAGCCGTTCTTTTCGATCACAAGACCGGTTGAGCCGAATTCGATCCTCTGCATAGGTGTCACCCTCCTTTGATAGTAAGGTAAGTATAACAAAAGAACAAGGACTTGAAAAGCCCTCATTTTGCTGTTGACTTTCTTACAGCTCTCTGCTGCCATGAAAGCATCGCAGACAAGCCGGAATTTGAGAGGAGGACTTTTATGGGAGAGCTCATCTATCAAGCGCTCATGCAATCCGTCGCAAACTTCTTTTTCGTCGTTATGGTCCTTCCCGCAGTCATTATTTTCCTGGGCTATCTGGTCTATATCCTTGTCATGTGCATCAAGTAGATGAAAAAGAAGTAGTCACGCGCATTCTATGAAAACGCCCTGCCGCAGGAGGTCCTGCGGCAGGGCGTTTCGGATATCGTTTACTTCTTCATCGCGGCGGCGGAGGTGTCAAGCTTCTCGATGAGAGCGCGGAGCTTCGCCGCGTCCTCGCGAGCGCCGTTGACGACGGCCTCGGGCGCCTTGGCGATAAAGCCCTGATTCGAGAGCTTGTTCTCAATGCCGGCGAGCTGCTTTTCCGCGTTCGCCTTTTCCTTGGCGATGCGGGCCAGCTCCTTCTCGAAATCCACCAGCTCGGCGAGCGGCATCAGCACACGCGCGGCGTGGGTCACGACCTCGATCGAGCCGTCGGGCGCGGGAATGTCCGCGTCGGCAATGGTCACATCGCTCGCGGAAGCGAGGCGCTTGAAGAACGGGATGCCGCGCGCAAAGGTGTCCGCGTGCGCGGTGGCGATGGTGTAATGCACCTTCTTCGAGGGCGCGACGTTCATCTCATTGCGGCGGGCACGGATGGCGGTGATGGCGTCGATGATAAGCCCCATCGCCTCTTCCTCCTGCAGGAAGCTGAGCTCGGCGCGGTACTCCGGCCACTTCTGCAGCATGATGAACTCGCCCTTATCCTCTGCCGTATGCGGCAGCGCCTGGTAAATTTCCTCGGTGATGAACGGCATGAACGGATGCAGCAGCTTGAGCGTTTCGATCAGCACATAGCACAGCACGTTCTGCGCGTTGACCTTCGCCTGCTCATCCTCGCCGGTCAATCTCGCCTTGCACAGCTCAATGAACCAGTCGCAGTAGGTGTCCCAAATGAAATCGTAGACCTTCGCGGACGCGACGCCGATCTCAAAGGCGTCCATATTGTCGGTGACTTCCTTCACGAGCGTGTTGAGCTTGCTCAGCACCCACTTATCCTCCAGCTCCAGCTGCTCGGGCAGCTCGACATGGTCGATGGTGAGGTTCATCATCACGAAGCGGCTGGCGTTCCAGATCTTATTGGCGAAGTTGCGCATGGCCTCGCACTTCTCAACATAGAAGCGTGCGTCGTTGCCGGGAGAGTTGCCGGTGATGAGGTTGAAGCGCAGCGCATCCGCGCCGTACTTCTCCGCCATCTCCAGCGGGTCGATGCCGTTGCCGAGGGACTTGGACATCTTGCGGCCCTTGTCGTCGCGGACGAGGCCGTGGATAAACACCGTCTTGAACGGCTCCTTCTTCATCTGCTCCATGCCGGAGAAGATCATGCGCGCGACCCAGAAGAAGATGATGTCGTAGCCCGTGACCATGACGGACGTGGGATACCAATACTTGAGGTCGGCGGAGTCCAGATCGGGCCAACCAAGCGTGGAGAACGGCCAAAGCGCGGAGGAGAACCATGTGTCGAGCACGTCCTCCTCGCGGGTGAGGTGCGTGCTGCCGCACTTCTCGCACTTAGTCGGGTCCTCGCGGCTGACATTGATGTAGCCGCAGTCGTCGCAGTACCACGCGGGGATCTGATGGCCCCACCAGAGCTGGCGGGAGATGCACCAGTCATGCACATTCTCCATCCAGTTGATATAGGTCTTGGTGAAGCGCTCGGGCACAAACTTGATGGTGCCGTCCTGCACGACGCGGATGGCCTCCTTCGCGAGCGGCTCCATCTTGACGAACCACTGCGCGGAGATGAGCGGCTCGACGTCGTTGTGGCAGCGATAGCAGGTGCCGACGTTGTGGGAGTAGGGCTCGGTCTTGACGAGGTAGCCCTGCTCCTCAAGGTCCTTGACAATGGCCTTGCGGCACTCGTAGCGGTCCATGCCGTTGTAGGGGCCGCCGTTTTCGTTGATGGTACCGTCGTCGGCGATAACGCGGATGACCTCAAGGTTGTGGCGCAGGCCGACCTCGAAGTCGTTCGGGTCGTGGGCGGGGGTCATCTTGACCGCGCCCGTGCCGAAGCCAATCTCGCAGTACTCATCGCCCACGATGGGAATCTCGCGGTTCATGATCGGCAGGATGCACTTCTTGCCGATGAGGTGCTTGAACTTCTCGTCCTCGGGGTTGACCGCGACGCCGGTATCGCCCATCATCGTCTCGGGACGGGTGGTGGCGACGACGATATCGCCACTGCCGTCGGCGAGCGGGTAGCGGATATACCAGAGGTGGCCGGGCTTATCGACATACTCGACCTCCGCGTCGGACAGCGCCGTCAGGCAATGCGGGCACCAGTTGATGATGCGGCTGCCCTTGTAAATGAGGCCCTTGTCGTACAGCTCGCAGAAGGTCTCGCGCACGGCCCTGGAGCAGCCCTCGTCCATCGTGAAGCGGGAGCGGGACCAGTCGCAGCTCGCGCCCATTTTCTTCTGCTGCTCGACGATGCGGTTGCCGTACTTTTCTTTCCATTCCCACACGCGCTGGAGGAACTTCTCGCGGCCAAGGTCGTAGCGGGTCAGGCCCTCCTTGGTGCGCAGCTCCTCCTCGACCTTGATCTGCGTGGCGATGCCCGCATGATCGGTGCCGGGGAGCCACAGCGCCTCATAGCCCTGCATCCGCTTAAAGCGGGTCAAGATGTCCTGCAGCGTCGCGTCCATCGCGTGGCCCATGTGCAGCTGGCCGGTGACGTTCGGCGGCGGCATGACGATGGAAAACGGCTTCTTGTCGGGGTCCGGGGTCGCCTTGAAGCAGTCGTTGTCCATCCACATCCGGTAGATGCGGCCCTCGACCTGCTGGGGCTCATACACTTTCGGTAGCTCTTTCATTGGTTTTCTCCTGTCTTTATGGTAAATTTCTGATTTTTAATGCTTGAAAAGCTGATACTTGGCCTTCATAAGCTGCTTTTGGCGGCGCTCGGAGATCTCATAACGCTCGACCGTCTTACTGCCCTTGAGCCAGCGGTCCATGCAATTACGGAATTCGTCGACCGTGCCCTCGCGGAGCGCGTCCTTGGGCAGCGCAAGGTATTGCCTGGAGCGTCCGCCGCCGCGGCAAAGCTCAAAAATGCGGTCGCTCTCTGTCACACGGTTGAGATTCTGGAAGTCCCACTCGCCGGCCTTGCCGTCCTCGTTGTAAATTTCAACGACGGGGCTGTCCTCGGTGATCTCAATGCGCAGTACCTTATTTAGGTCGGCGTAGGTCTGATCTCTCCGCCCGCGGTAGAGCAGCTTGAGAAACGCCTTGGGGTTTCCGCTCGTATAGTCCAGATAGCCCTGCTGAAACAGGATCACGCCAACGACCAGCGCCGCGACCTGCACGGCCTCCGTCATGTCCTTATGCCGGAATACGGCGATCAGGATGCACAACACGACCGTCGCGGCGCACAGCGCCGCCGCCGCGATCCACTTGGCCTTGCGGTTGCTGACATGGCGCAGCAGGATCTCCTGCTCCGCGGCGAGGTCGTAGTCGCTCGCCTTGGCTTCAAATACGAATTTCATCTTCTCTCTCCTGTTATCGTTTTGATTTTCGCTCAGATATATTCCACCGTTTTGCCGGTCTTGGCCTCGATGAACGCGCGGAAATCCGCGCTGTCGCCGACCACAAAGCGATCCTCCGGCAGGATATAGGCGTGCAGCTTGTCCACAAAGAGGAAATAGCGGTCCCGATAGTGATACAAGCGCTCAAACGCGTGATACGGCACCGATGCCACAGCCTTGCTGCTGCTCTGCGCCAGCCCCTCGTCGCTGAACTTTATGGTCAAGTTCTCGACCTGAAGCGTCTGTTTCCTTGTGCCCCATGCGTTGATGCGGTTGTAGAAAGCAGAGACAAGGAGCAGGATCACGCCCAATAAGATCCATACGATGCCATTCAGCGTCATCCCCGGCAGCGTCAGAACGGCTATGCCGCTCCCTAAAATCCCCAGCCCCAAAACCGTGCAGAAGACGCGCATGATGCGGCTGCGCCACTTGCGCATGATCCTGCTCGACAGCTTGCTGAGAGCCAGAATATCTTCCTTCCGGTAACTGTGGTCAAAGCGCAGTACAAAGTAGTCCATAAAGCCTCCCTTTCAAAGAAAAACGCCCTGAGCAAGCCTGCTCAGGGCGAACCAAACGTCCGTGTTACCACCTGAATTCCCGCCGGATCGGCGGACACTCGTGACTCTGTAACGGGAGTTCCCGTCCGGCCTACTGCATCGTTCAGCCCGGCTGCTCCGCGGCGACTTCGGCGGCCCGCTCACGAGGGACTTGCACCATCCGCCCTCTCTCTGCGCTTCGTGAGCCGCGTACTCTTCCGCTTCCTTGCATTTTCGGCTGTTATTATATGCAATATCGACCGATTTGTCAAGACATCTTGAGGATCTCGCGCTTGAGCCGCGCGATGATGCGCTTTTCCAGCCTTGAGATGTAGCTTTGCGAAATGCCGAGGTAGTCGGCGACCTCCTTCTGCGTCTTTTCCTCCCGCCCGCCGAGGCCGAAGCGCAGCGTGATGATCTCGCGCTCGCGCTCGGAAAGGCGGCTGACCGCGGTCGTCAGCAGCTGGCGGTCCACGTCATCCTCGATGGGGCGAAGCACCGTGTCGCCGTCCGTGCCGAGAATATCCGAGAGCAGCAGCTCGTTGCCGTCCCAGTCCGTGTTGAGCGGCTCGTCGAAGCTGACCTCGACCTTCTGGTTGGCATTCTTGCGCAGGTACATGAGTATTTCATTCTCGATGCAGCGCGAGGCATAGGTCGCGAGCTTGATGTTCTTGTCGCTGCGGTAGGTGTTGATGGCCTTGATGAGACCGATGGTGCCGATGGAGATAAGGTCCTCAACGTTGATGCCGGTGTTGTCGAAGCGGCGGGCGATGTAGGCGACAAGACGGAGATTGTGCTCAATGAGGATCTGCCGCACCTCGAAGTCGCCCTTATCGAGCCGCGCGATCATCTGCGCCTCCACGTCGCGCGAGAGCGGCGGCGGGAGCGAATCGCTGCCGCCGATGTAGAAGATGCCGCTGCGCGGCAGCAGGCCGAACCGCGCAAGCCGCGCGCAGAGCCTATCCCAAAGCCGTCCGAACCAACTCATGTGCTCCCTCCTGTTCCTCCATGCGCCATACGCCTTGAAAGCCGTTGTCGCCGTAAATGTCCGGCGAGACGGCGACCAGCCGCCGTCCCAAGTCCCTGCCGTTCACGCGAACGCTGTCGCAGTAAAACGCCCGCAGCGTCCCGATGCCGCCCGCCGTCGTGCAGGGAAGCGTTATGTAACCCTCCTCGCGCTCCGGCAGCAGCGCGCGCAGAGCGCTCTGCCCGATGACCGGTACGCTCTCCCCTGTGGCGGGATCCATAAGCAGGTTGCCGCTGTCGTGCAGCAGGCGAAGCGTGACAGTCTTCCCGCTGCGCGTGAGCGTCACGTGCAGCAGCTCCCCGCCGTCGTGCCGCGCTCCTCCGCGAAAAACGGTCGAGAGCAGCAGATAGGTCACGCCCATCGCGCCGAGCAGCACACCCCACGGCAGCTGCGCGAGGATCACACCGCGCGCGACGCGTTCCAATGCACCGCAGCATTGACCGAGCAGCAGCACGCCTCCGCCGAGCGCACAGGAGAGCAGAAGGGTCAGCAGCCCCAGCTTGAATGCCCGCCCCGTGCCGCGGAAGGCGAGCAGCGCCATCCCGACGAACGCCGCGGCGTTCAGCCACAGCGAGCACGGCAGAGCGAGCCGGAGCACAGCGTAAGCCGCGCCGAAGGCCGCCGCGCCGAGAAGCCGCAGCCGCGGCACCGTCCGTCCCGCGAGACGCGCCGCCGAGAGCAGCAGCAGATAATCCGCCGCGCCGTTCACCAGCGCCGCAAGGTCCCAGTAGACCACCATGCCGGTCACCCCCTGTTCCGTGCCGTCAGCATACCACAGCGCGGACGCGGAAAAAGGACGAAACAGGGCCGTCCGCACAAAATGTACGGACGGCCCTGCGGTCACTCCATATCGGCTTACAGGAACGGGATGACCATGCTCGCAAGCAGCGAGACGATCATCACGACCACCAGAATGAGCGCCATCGCGCGCGTTTTCTTATTCATCGGCTTTCTCCTCCCGTTCGAGAATCCTCTTGATGCCCTTCTCCGCCTTGGCGCGCGGCAGCATCACCTCATGGCCACAGCCGGTGCATCTGAGCTTCACGTCCATGCCCACGCGCGTGATCTCAAAAAACTTTTCGCCGCAGGGGTGGGGCTTTTTCATTTCGACCCTGTCATGGAGCCTAATGTCCATCGGCATGCTTGATCGCCTCCCAGTATTTCGCTGCGGCCTGCTCGACCTTGTTGTCGCCGTAGCGATAGTAGACCTCTTTTTTGATCGGGTCAGGCAGGTATTGCTGCTTCACCCAATGGTTCGGGAACTCGTGCGGGTACTTGTAGCCCTGCTCGCGCTCGAGACCCGTGGAGTCCGCGTGAACGTTTTGCAGCTCGCGCGGAATATCGCCGGTCCTGCCGCGCTTGACGTCGGCCCACGCCGCGTTGATGCCCTCGACCACGCTGTTGGATTTCGGCGCGGTGGCAAGCAGAATCGCCGCCTGCGCCAGCGGCAGCTGCGCTTCGGGAAGTCCCAGCTGCATCGCGGTATCCACGCAGGCCTTCACGATGGCGACCGCCTGCGGGTATGCCATGCCGATATCCTCGCTCGCCGAGCACAAAAGCCGCCGGCAGGGCGTCACGAGGTCGCCCGCTTCGAGGAAACGCGCGAGGTAATGGAGCGCCGCGTCCGGGTCGCTGCCGCGCAGCGACTTCATCAGCGCTGAGGCCATGTCGTACATCGCGTCGCCGCCCTTATCATAGCGCATCGCGCTGCGCTGCGCCACCTGTAAGGCGTCCACGCTTGTCAGCAGGAGCTCGCCGTTCTTTGCCTCTGTCGCCTCATAAAGCAGC
>DJRC01000086.1:9055-9332 GCA_002437735.1 Oscillospiraceae bacterium UBA6370
AGCTCGCAGGCGTTGATGGCCTTGCGCACATCACCGCCGCATTGGGTCGCGATCTGCATGGGCACGCCCTCCTCCCACGCAAGCGGGAGCGGACTGCGCTCCTTGAGGATGCCGAGCGCCCGCTCGACGGCGGGCAGCAGCTCGCGCGGCTCGACCTGCTTGAACTCGAACACCGTCGAGCGCGAGAGCAGCGCGTTGTAAACATAGAAAAAGGGATTCTCCGTTGTGGACGCGATGAGCGTGATGGAGCCGTTCTCCATGAACTCCAACAGGCTCT
>DJRC01000086.1:9362-9804 GCA_002437735.1 Oscillospiraceae bacterium UBA6370
GCTGCTTTTTGTTGAAATACTGGATCTCATCGAGGTAGAGCAGAATCCCCCCGGGCGCCATCAGCGTGCCGACGCTCGCGATGATATCCTTCACGTCCTGTAAGCTCGCGGTCGTCGCGTTGAGCCGGTAGAGCGTTTTATTCGTCTTGTTGGCGATGATGTTGGCGATGGTCGTCTTGCCCGTGCCGGAGGGGCCGTAGAAGATCATGTTCGCGCTCGTGCCCGCGTCGATCAGACGGCGCAGCACGCCGCCCGGCCCGATCAGATGGCGCTGACCCACGACCTCGTCCAGGCTCTGCGGGCGAATTTCGTCCGCGAGCGGTCTTGTGCTCATGCGCTCCCCTCCTCAATTGCTGCGGCTGCATTTCTCCGCGTCGATGGCCAGCACGACCATCAGCGCGTGCAGCGCGTCGGCGGGGTCCGCCACGTCGATGACATAGGT
>DJRC01000083.1:0-7799 GCA_002437735.1 Oscillospiraceae bacterium UBA6370
CGGTGCCGGCGGAGAGCGTCAGCCGGCGCTTGTTCCTTCCCATCGTGCAGACGCGCATCACCGCCTCGACCGGCATTTCGCTGCCGAAGGTAAAGGTGATCGTGTCGCCGCGCTGGGAAATGTCGCGGATGCCCGCCGCGCACGCCTCGCCGCGCAGCATGGCGACGTCGAGCAGAGCGAGCGTGCTCGCCGGAGGCTCGCCGTAGCGGTCAAGCAGCTCATCGAGCAGGTCCTGCGATTCCTCGCGTGTGCGCACCGCCGCAATGCGGCGGTAGATATCCATGCGCTGCTCGGGGGAGGGAATGTAGCTCTCCGGCAGGTTCGCCGAAACGGTTAGGTCCGCCGAGCAGTCCGTGCGGCTCGCCTTCTTCTCGCCGCGCTCCTCGAGCACGGCCTCCTCCAAAAGCTGCAGGTACATATCGTAGCCCACGCTCATCATGTAGCCCGACTGCTCGGGGCCGAGCAGGTTGCCCGCGCCGCGGATCTCGAGGTCGCGCATCGCGATGCGGAAGCCCGAGCCGAACTCCGCGTATTCGCGGATGGCGGTCAGGCGCTTGGCGGCGACCTCGGTGAGTATCTTGCCCGGGCGGTAGGTCATGTAGGCGTAGGCGCGGCGCGCGCTGCGCCCGATGCGCCCGCGGATCTGGTGGAGCTGGGCGAGGCCCAGCCGATCCGCGTCCTCGATGATGAGGGTGTTGACGTTCGGAATGTCGATGCCCGTCTCGATGATGGTCGTGCAGACGAGGATCTGCGCCTCGCCATCCGAGAACTCCTGCATCACATGACTCAAGCCCTTTTCGTCCAGCTTGCCGTGCGCGACCGCGATGCCGGTTTCCTCGCCGAGGAGCTTTTTGAGCTGCGCGGCGCAGCGGTCGATGGTCTCCACGCGGTTGTGCAGGTAGTAGACCTGCCCGCCGCGCGAGAGCTCGCGCCGGATGGCCTCGGCGATCACGCCCCAGTCGTGCTCGAGCACATAGGTCTGCACCGGCTGGCGGTCCTGCGGCGGCATCTCGATGGTGGACATATCGCGGATGCCCGACAGCGCCATGTTCAGCGTGCGCGGGATGGGCGTCGCGGAGAGCGTGAGCGTGTCCACCTGCTTGGAAAGCTCCTTGAGCTTTTCCTTGTGCGTCACGCCGAAGCGCTGCTCCTCGTCGATGACGAGCAATCCGAGGTCCTTGAAGTGCAGTCCCTTTTGCAGCAGCGAGTGCGTGCCGATGAGCAGGTCGATCTTCCCCTCCGCCGCGCTTTGCAAAATCTTTTTCTTCTGTGCCGGCGTCTTGAAGCGCGAGAGCACCTCGATCGTCACCGGAAAGCTGCGGAAGCGGTTGATGGCGGTGGCGTAATGCTGCTGCGCCAGCACGGTGGTCGGTACCAGGATCGCCGCCTGCTTGCCGTCGAGCACGCATTTCATCACCGCGCGCAGCGCGACCTCCGTTTTGCCGTAGCCCACGTCGCCGCAGAGCAGGCGGTCCATCGGGCGCGAGCGCTCCATATCGCTCTTGATCTCCGCGATGGCGCGGAGCTGATCGTCCGTCTCCTCATAGTCGAAAGCGTCCTCAAACTCGCGCTGCCAGGTGGAGTCCGGTGAAAAGGCGAAGCCGGGGCGGCGCTGCCGTTCGGCGTAGAGCTTGATAAGCCCCTTGGCAAGATCCTTCGCCGCCGCCTTGGCGCGGGATTTGGCCTTCGTCCAGTCCGTGCCGCCGAGCTTGTTCAGCTTGACGTGCTCACCCTCCTCCCCGCCGCCGTGGCTGCCGATGTACTTCGACACCATATCGAGCTGCGTCGCGGGAACGTACAGGCTGTCGCTGCCGGCGTAAGCGATCTTGATGTAATCCTTATCCGCGCCGTCCACGCGGATGCGCTCCATGCCGACAAAGCGGCCAATGCCGTGGCGCTGGTGAACGACGAGGTCGCCCGGCGTCAGGTCAGTGTAGGAGCGGAGCTTCTGACGGCTCGAATCCTTTTTCTGCCGCACTGCGCGCGGCACTTTGCCGCTGACCGGCGCAAGAAGCTGCCCCTCGGTCAGAATGACGAGACGGAGCTGCGGGTACTCGCAGCCCGCGCTCAGCGCACCGAGACCGATGACGGTCTCGCCGGCGGCGGGCAGCGTCTGATCGGCGAGATCGAGCCGTGCGCGCACGCCGCGCTCCTCCAGAAGGCGGTGAAAATTCTTCGCGCGCGTTTCGTTGCCGCAGAGCACCAGCACGCCGCTGCCCGCGGCAAGATAATGCGCCATGTCCGCGGCGGCGGTCTCAAGGCTGCCGCCGTAGGACGGCAGCTGCCGCGCGTTGATGCTGAGCATCGCCCGCGGCGGGGCCAGATAGCGCGAGGTCGGCAGGCTGTCGCACAGGAGCAGCGGGAAGCTGCCCCGCAGCCGCCGCGTTAGGTCCTCAAGCTCGACCGCGAGCGAGGCGAACTGCCCCGCGAGTACGCCCTCCTCCAGCAGGATCTTCATGTCCTCGCCCCATTCAAAGGCGCAGCCCTTCGCGCGCTCCATGACGCGGCTGCCCTCGCAGACGAGCACGATGCTCCCCTCCGGCAGGTAGTCCGCCGCACAGACGGCAGTCGGGTAGGCGGCGGCAAGGTAGCGGTCCATGCCGCCGAGCGGCAGTCCCTCGCGCAGGCGGTCCATATCCGATCGGATCGCTACGGCGGTCTTTTCCGTGGTCTCCTTTTTTGCCAACTGCGCCGCGGCGTGCTCCATACGCGCGAGCATCGCGTCCCGTCCACCCTCGGCGGCAAAGGGCAGCACCTCGGCGGCGGGCAGGACGGTCAGCTCCTCAAGGTTTTTCGTGCGGCGCTGCGTGGCGACGTCAAACTCGCCCATCGCGTCGATCTCGGTATCAAAAAATTCGACGCGCACCGGCGCGCTCATCGGGGAATAGACGTCTAAAATGCCGCCGCGCACGGCGAACTGCCCCGCGCCCTCGACCTGTTCGCAGCGGACATAGCCCGCGGCGGTTAGGTGATCGGCGAGCGCGCGCAGGTCGTGCTCCTCCCCGAGCCGGAGCGTGAGCACCGCGTCGCGCAGCGCCGTCATCGGCAGCGTGCGCTGCATCACGCCGTCCACCGTCGCCACGACGATGCCCGTCCTGCCGAACGCCATGCGGCACAGCGCATCCAGCCGCTCCTGCTCAAAGCTGTGGGAGGTGGAAACGCGGTCGCGCAGCTGCCATTCGCGGGCGAAGAGCGTCACGCACTCCTCCCCCGTTAGGGCGGCGAGATCCGCGGCCATGCGCCGCGCCTCCTGCTCGTCGGCGCAGAGGACGGTGAGGGGGCGCTTTGTCTCCTGCCGCAGCGCCGCGCCGAGCATCGCGCGGTGTACGCCGCTCACGCCGCTAATCGCCGCCGGCCCCGTGCCAAAGCGGATGATCTCCTCCAGCTCCCGCAGCTCCGGCAGCGTCATCATTTGCCGGTTCAGCTCCTGCATGAATGTCCCCCTCCTTTTTCGCCGCAACGCGCAAAAGGGTGCAGATCGTCCCCGGTCGGACGGTCCGTACCCACACACATCGTTTTCCATGTTCTTCTGAGATGTCCGAAAAGAACTTCTCCTCCGGCAGTATACTACGCCGGAGGAGAAAAGTAAATGAACGAATGATAAACTTTTCGCGCAGGCGGCGTTCTCTCAGTTGAAGCGGTTCTGCGCCTCGGTCACGCCGCGGGAGATGATGCACTCCGCCGCGTCGAGCGCACGGTCGAGTGCCTCGTCCACAATCTTCTTCTCCTGCGCGGAGAAGCTGCCGATCACCCAGTCCACCATGTCGTAGTCCGGATGGCTCGGCGCACCGACGCCGACCTTCACGCGCGGGAACACATCGGTGCCAAGGTGGGCGATGATGTTCTTGATGCCGTTGTGCCCGCCGGCAGAGCCCTTGTCGCGGATGCGCAACTTGCCGAGCGGCAGCGAAACGTCGTCGTAAATAACGAGCACATGGTCGCTCGGAATTTTATAGAACCGCGCCGCCTCGCCCACCGCCTCGCCGGAGAGGTTCATATAGGTCTGCGGCATCATCAGCAGCACACGCGCCCCGCCGAATTCGATCAGCTCCGTGAGCGCGCGGAAGCGCAGGCGGTTGCAGCGCAAATCCCGCTTTTCGATCAGCCGCTCGGCGGCCATGAAGCCGATGTTGTGGCGTGTGTTCTCATACTGCTTGCCGTAGTTCCCCAGACAGACGAGCAGCCATTCCGCGGGACCGGTGACTTTCTTTCCAAAAAACATGACGATAACCCTCGTATAAAAAAGAGCGGCCTTCCGCCGCTCTTTTTGAAATGCCCTTAGTTGAACAGCTTCGCGATGGAGATCTCCTGATAGGTGCGCTCGATCGCCTCGGCGAACATGGGCGCGACGGTTAGGTACTTGATGCGGGCCTTGGCCAGCTCGGCCTCGCCGACGGGAGCGGGAATGGTATCGAGCAGCGCCAGCTCCTCGATGGAACTCTTCTCCAGACGCTCGAGCGCGGGGCCGGAGAGAACGCCGTGGGACGCGCAGGCATAAACTTTCTTCGCGCCGCCGACCTCAATGATTGCTTTCGCCGCGTTGCAGAGGGAGCCGGCGGTATCGACCATATCGTCGAAGAGGATGCACTCCTTGCCCTCAACGTCGCCGATGACGTTCATGACCTCGCACTGGTTGGCCTTCTGACGGCGCTTATCAACGATGGCTAGGTTCATGTGCAGCTTCTGGGCGAAGGTGCGGGCGCGGGCGACGGAGCCGACGTCGGGGGAGACGACGACCATATCCTCGCAGACAGCGCCGAACTTCTTGGCATAGTAATCGACAAAGATGGGGTTGCCGAACAGGTTATCCACCGGGATATCAAAGAAGCCCTGGATCTGGTTGGCGTGCAGGTCCATGGTCAGCACGCGGTCAACGCCCGCAGCGACGAGCATGTTGGCAACGAGCTTGGCGGAGATGGGATCGCGGCTCTTGGCCTTGCGGTCTTGACGGGCATAGCCGAAGTAGGGCATGACCGCAGTGATGCGGCCCGCGCTGGCGCGGCGGCAGGCGTCGACCATGATGAGCAGCTCCATGAGGCTGTCGTTGACGGGCTTGCAGGTGGACTGGATGAGGAACACGTCGCTGCCGCGCACGGTCTCATACAGAGAAACGGAGGCCTCGCCGTCCGCGAAGCTCTTGACCTCGCTCTCGCCGAGCTTGGTGCCGATGATCTTGCAGATGTCCGCTGCGAGCTTGGGGTTGGCGTTGCCGGTGAAGATCTTGATGTCCTTGCCGTGAGAAATCATTGTTTCCACTCTCCCTTGGTAATTTTTTATGTAAAAGTTTTTACTTTTCCTTCTTGCCGAGCAGGGCGCGGCGGCGGGCCGCCCACCCCTCCTTGACCGTCTGCTTCATGCGGGCGAGCGCCAGCGCGTCGGCGGGCACATCGTCCGTGATGGTGGAGCCGGCGGCGATGTAGCTGCCCTCGCCCACCTTGACCGGCGCGACCAGATTGGTGTTGCAGCCGATGAAGCTGTCGTCCCCGATGGTGCAGCGGTATTTTCTGAAGCCGTCGTAATTCGTCGTGACCGTACCGCAGCCGAAATTCACGCGCTCGCCGCAGTCGCTGTCGCCGACGTAGGTGAGGTGCGAGATCTTCGTGCCGTTACCGATGACGGAGTTCTTGATCTCCACGAAGTCGCCGACCTTGACGTGGTCGCCGATGGTCGAATTGGGCCGCACATAGGCGAACGGTCCCACGGTCGTATGGCTGCCGATGGTGCTCTCGTTTGTCTGCGAGGCGTTGATCTCCGTAAAGTCGCCCACGGTGCAGTCGCGCACCATGGCGTTCGGGCCGATCGTGCAGTGCTCGCCGATGACCGTCTCGCCGCGCAGGATGGTCCCGGGCAGGAGCGTCGTTCCTGCGCCGATCTCCACCCGCGGGTCGATGTAGACGCTGTTCGCGTCCATGACGATCACACCGTTCGCCAGATGCTTTTCCATGATCTTCTGGCGGCACATCGGCTGCGCGGCGCGCAGCTCCTCGGCGTCGCCCACGGGCAGGAAGCCCTTGGAAATCTCGCAGCCCTTGGGGAACGCGGCAAACGCGCCGTGCTCGCGCAGCACGTCGCAGCAGGCGTCCGCCGGAGCGGAGTACACCGCGCCGCCGGAAAACACGCCCACCGGCAGCACCACGCCGTTGACGATCAGAACGCTGCCCGTTTCGCCCTCAAGAAGCTTCAAAAGCTCCTCCGCGTGCTTCGCGCCGTCAACAAAAGTGACGTCCGCTTCCTTGGGCAGATAAGGCTTCATCCGCTCCTGCGCGGAAACGTCGGAAACAATAAAAAGCCGCTCAATGCCGCGCCCGCACAGCTCCGCGCACATCCACGTCAGGACGGGGCAGAACAAAATGGGCTGCAGCATCAGCGGCGTCTTCTCTTCGGTACAGGCGATGTTGTCCGGCATGAAAAGCACGGCGATCTTCTGGTCCATCGGATAGTCTCCTCCTTTGCGTCCACTTCTACTTTTATTCGTATTATATCAAACCTTTTCGAAAAATCCACCTTTTCCTGCAATTTTCCCAAAAAGTTTTTTGTGCTCTGCATGAATTCATGCAATGTGCAAAATAATGTTAAAGAAAGTGAGTTTTATGGTTGATTTCGTAAACTTTAAGAGGTATAATAAGCAGACTTTTGGAAAAAGGTGGGATGGTTCCGTGCTGAATATCGTGCTCGTTGAGCCGGAGATCCCGCAGAATTGCGGCAACATCGCGCGCACCTGCGCCGCGACCGGCGCGCGGCTGCACCTCGTCAAGCCGCTCGGCTTCGACATTTCCGACCGCGCCGTCAAGCGCGCAGGGCTGGACTACTGGCATCTGGTCGAGGTCAGCACCTACGAAGGTCTCGCCGACCTCTTTGAAAAGCACCCTGAGGCCGCCGCGGACTGCTGGCTCGCCACGACCAAGGCGCCGCGGGACTACTGCGAGGCGGAATTTCACGACGGCTGCTGGATCTTCTTCGGCAAGGAGACCGCCGGCCTGCCCGAGGACTTCCGTCTGGCGCATTATGAGCGCTGCATCCGCCTTCCCATGCGCGCCGAGGCGCGCAGCCTGAACCTGAGCAATTCCGTCGCCATTCTGACCTACGAGGCTCTCAAGCAGCTCGGCTTCCCCGAACTCAAGAGCACCGGCGAGATGGCGGAGCAATAAGGCTGATCCGTAAACATTCACATAGAAGGAGCGTCAACATGAACTACAACAAAAAGACCGTGTACGACATCGACGTGGCAGGCAAGAAGGTCCTGCTGCGCTGCGACTTCAACGTCCCCATGAAGGACGGCAAGATCACCAGCGACAAGCGCATCGTGGCCGCGCTGCCCACCATCCGGTACCTGATCAACCACAAGGCCAAGGTTATCCTGTGCTCCCACATGGGCAAGCCCAAGGGCGAGTGGAAGCCCGAGCTGAGCCTGAAGGTGGTCGCCGATCGGCTGAGCGAGCTGCTGGGTCAGCCCGTCATCATGGCCGCCGACGTGGCAGGCGACGATGCCCATGCCAAGGCCGCTGCCCTGAAGGAGGGGCAGGTCATGNNCAGGACAAGGCCACCGGCGCGATCACCTCGGATAAGCGCATCGTCGCCGCTCTGCCGACCATCCGCTACCTGCTCGGGCAGGGCGCGGCGGTCATCGCCTGCTCGCACCTCGGCAAGCCCGAGCCGAGCTTTGAAAAATGGGTGAAAAAGCAGACGGAAAAGGGCAAGGACCCCGTCGAGCTGACGGAGGAGAAGTGGCAGAAGTCCTTAAAGAAGCTCACCCTTGCCCCCGTCGCCGAGCGTCTTTCCGAGCTTCTCGGCAAGCCGGT
>DJRC01000083.1:7922-19478 GCA_002437735.1 Oscillospiraceae bacterium UBA6370
GAGAACACCCGCTTTGAAAAGGGCGAAACGAAGAACGATCCGGCGCTTGCCAGGGAACTTGCCTCCATGGCGGAGGTCTACGTTTCCGACGCCTTCGGCTCCGTCCACCGCGCGCACGCCTCCACCGCCGGCGTGGCGGCGTATCTGCCCGCCGTCTCCGGCCTGCTGGTCGCCAAGGAGCTGGAGGTCATGGGCAAGGCGCTCGACGATCCCAAGCGTCCGTTCGTCGCGGTGCTCGGCGGCGCGAAGGTCAGCGATAAGATCGCCGTCATCAACAATCTGCTGGAAAAGGCCGACACCGTTATCATTGGCGGCGGCATGGCCTACACCTTCGCCAAGGCGCAGGGCGGCGAGATCGGCAAGTCCCTGCTCGAGGAGGATAAGTGCGCCTACGCGCTCGAGATGATCGAGAAGGCAAAGGCAAAGGGCGTCAAGCTCCTCCTGCCGGTGGATACTGTGGCGGCGAAGGAGTTCGCCGCCGACGCCGAGCCGGTCGTGGTGGACGCGATGCACATTCCCGCCGACATGATGGGCATGGACATCGGTCCCAAGACCATCGAGCTCTTCTGCGCGGCGACGCGCGGCGCGGGCACCATCGTCTGGAACGGCCCCATGGGCGTTTTTGAGTTCCCTGCCTTTGCCAACGGCACCAAGGCCATGGCCAAGGCGCTCGCCGAGAGCGGCGCCGTGACCATCATCGGCGGCGGTGACAGCGCAGCGGCCGCCGAGCAGCTTGGCTTCGCCGACAAGATCACGCACATCTCCACCGGCGGCGGTGCGTCGCTTGAGTTCCTGGAGGGCAAGGAGCTGCCGGGCGTTGCCTGCCTGCTGGATAAGTAACGGTATCGTTCCGCCCGCGCAGCGACGTGACCGAGCGCCAGCGCAGGGAGCCGCGCGTCAGTGCGTGTTCCGATCAGGGGCATCCCCACGGGGGATGCTGCCGGGCGTTGCCTGCCTGCCGGATAAGTAAGATTTTTTTAGAAACATTTTTATATATTTAGGAGAGCATTTACCATGAATCGCAGATATCGCAAAACCATTATTGCCGGAAACTGGAAAATGAACAAGACCGCCACCGAGGCCAAAAGGTTCGCGGACGATTTCAAGGCTCTGCTGCCCAAGACCAAGTGGTGCGACGTGGTCGTGTGCGTGCCGAGCGTGGATATCTCCGCCGCTGTGCGCGCCTTTAAGGACAGCCGCGTGGCCGTCGGCGCACAGAACCTCTTCTATGAGGATCACGGCGCTTACACCGGCGAGGTCAGCGCCGCCATGCTGTGCGACCTCGGCGTGAAGTACGTCATCGTCGGCCACAGTGAGCGCCGCGCCATGTTCGGCGAGACCGACGCCATCGTCAACAAGAAGGTCCACGCCGCGCTGAACGCCGGTCTCAACCCCATCATCTGTGTGGGCGAGAGCCTCGACCAGCGCGAGATGGGCGTGACGATGGAGCTCATCGCCCTGCAGGTCAAGTCCGCGCTCGCGGGCGTGGCCGCAGAGAATATCCGCCGCTGCGTCATCGCCTACGAGCCCATCTGGGCCATCGGCACCGGCAAGACCGCCACCGGCGAGCAGGCCGCTGAGGTCTGCGGCTTCATCCGCGCCACCATCCGCGCCATGTACGGCGCGCGCATCGCCCGTTCCGTCACCATTCAGTACGGCGGCTCGATGAATCCCGCCAACGCCGCTGAGCTGCTCGGTCACGAGGACATTGACGGCGGCCTGATCGGCGGCGCGTCCCTCGACGCCGGCAAGTTCATGGACATCGTCAACGCAGCCAATCAGGGCTGAGCGAAAGGAGTCCTTCCAATGAATAAAACCCCTACCACCCTTATCATTATGGACGGCTTCGGCTTGAGCGATGAGGTCAAGGGCAACGCCGTGCGCGGCGCGAGCACACCCGTGCTCGACCGTCTGAACGGCGAGTACGCGCATACGCGGCTCTCCGCCTCCGGTCTGGACGTGGGTCTGCCCGCCGGCCAGATGGGCAACAGCGAGGTCGGCCACACCAACATCGGCGGCGGCCGCGTGGTCTTTCAGGACCTGCCGCGCATCTCCCGCGCCATCGAGGACGGCACCTTCTTTGAAAATCCCGCCTACAACGCCGCGATGGACGCCTGTCTGGAAAAGGGCACGGCGCTGCACCTCTACGGTCTGCTCTCCAACGGCGGCGTACACTCCACCGTGGAGCACGTCTGGGCGCTGCTGAAAATGGCGGGCATCAAGGGCCTCAAGCGCGTGTACCTGCACTGCTTCCTCGACGGACGCGACGTCTCCCCCACCTCCGGCGCGGACTTCGTCGCCGAGGCACAGAAAAAGTGTGCCGAGCTCGGCATCGGCAAGGTCGCGACCGTCATGGGCCGCTACTACGCCATGGACCGCGACAAGCGCTGGGACCGTCTCGAGCGTGCCTACGACGCGATGGTCTACGGCGAGGGCATCCAGAACCCCGATCCCGTCGCCGCCATCCGGGAGTCCTATCAGAACGGCGTGACCGATGAATTTGTGGAGCCCGTCGTCTGCGACAAGGAGGGCACCATCTCCGACAACGACGCCATCATCTTCTTCAACTACCGTCCCGACCGCGCCCGCGAGATCACCCGCGCGTTCGTCGATCCCGCGTTCGACGGCTTCCAGCGCGAGTATTTCCCGGTCACCTACGTCTGCAACACCGAGTACGACGCCACAATGCCGAACGTGCTCGTCGCGTTCCCGCGCATCACGATCCATAACGGCCTCGGCGAATACCTCGGCAAGCTTGGCTTGACGCAGCTGCGCATCGCGGAGACCGAAAAGTACGCTCACGTCACGTTCTTCTTCAACGGCGGCGTGGAGGCGCCCTACCCCGGCGAGGACCGCGTGCTCGTCGCCTCCCCCAAGGTCGCGACCTACGACCTCCAGCCCGAGATGAGTGCCTACGAGGTCACGGAAAAGTGCGTCGAGCGCATCGAGTCCGGCGCGTATGACGTCATCATCCTCAACTTCGCCAACTGCGACATGGTCGGCCACACCGGCAACTACGACGCCGCCGTCAAGGCCGTCGAGACCGTGGACGAGTGCGTCGGCAAGGTCGTGGACGCGACACTCAAGATGGGCGGCATCGCCATGATCACCGCCGACCACGGCAACGCCGAGCAGATGCTGCAAAGCGACGGCGTGAGCCCCATGACCGCGCACACCACGAATCCCGTGCCCTTTATCCTCTGCGGTGCGGGCAACGAGCTGCGTGAGGGCCGCCTTGCCGACATCGCCCCCACCATTCTCGACGTAATGGGGCTCGAAAAGCCTGCGGAGATGGACGGCCGGAGCCTTATCCTCCGCTGAGCGCATAAGACTTCTCGAAATCAGCCATACTTCGGTATGGCTGATTTTTTATTTTTCAGGAGGTCATGCGATGAACCGCTCCATCGTACACATTCACGCCCGCGAAATACTGGATTCCCGCGGCAACCCCACGCTGGAAACGCAGGTGAGACTGGAGGACGGCTCGCTCGGCGTCGCCGCCGTGCCGTCCGGCGCCTCGACCGGCGCGCACGAGGCCGTCGAGCTGCGCGACGGCGACCGTGCGCGCTACGGCGGCAAGGGCGTCCTGCACGCGCAGGCGCACGTCAACAACAAACTATTCGAACTGCTGCGGGGCTTTGACGCGCGGCAGCAGGGTCCGCTCGATCAAGCCATGCGCGAGCTGGACGGCACGGAAAACAAATCGAGGCTCGGCGCAAACGCCATCCTCTCCGTCTCGCTCGCGGCGGCCCGCGCTGCGGCGGCGAGCGAGGGGCAGCCCCTCTGGCGGTATCTCGGCGGTCAGAACGCCTGCACGCTCCCTGTGCCGCTGATGAACGTGCTCAACGGCGGCGCACACGCAGGCAACTCGCTCGACATTCAAGAATTCATGCTCGTCCCCGTCGGCGCGGACACCTTCCGCGACGCGCTGCGCATGGGCGTGGAAATTTATCACGCGCTCGGCTCGCTCGTTGGCCATTGCGGCGTGGGCGACGAGGGCGGCTACGCCCCCTCGCTTGCGAGCCACGAGGAGGCGCTCGACCTGCTCTGCCGCGCCATCGAGGCGGCGGGCTATCGTCCCGGCGCGGACGTATACCTCGCGCTTGACGCCGCCGTTTCCGAATGGTACGACGCAAAGTCCGACCGCTACCGGCTGCCGAAAAGCGGCAAAATCCTCACACGCGAGGAGCTGCCGGCCTATTGGCAGGAACTTGCGCGGCGCTACCCGCTCCTCTCGCTCGAGGACGGCATGGGCGAGGACGACGAAGCGGGCTGGCAGGCGCTGAGTGCTTCCCTCGGTGAAAGGATACAGCTCGTCGGGGACGATCTCTTTGTCACGAACCCCGCGCGCATCGCCCGCGGGGTGGAGCAAAAGCTCGCCAACGCCGTGCTCATCAAGCCGAATCAGATTGGCACACTCACGGAGACCGTCGAGGCCGTCCGCGCGGCGCAGAGCGCGGGCTGGGCGGCGATCCTGTCTCACCGCTCGGGCGAAACGGAGGACAGCACCATTGCCGATCTCGCGGTCGCGCTCGGCTGCACGCAGATCAAGGCCGGCGCTCCCTGCCGCGGCGAGCGCACGGCAAAGTACAACCGTCTACTCGCCATTGAACAGGCGCTCGGAGGGAACGCCCGCTACGCGGGCCGCGCGGCCTTCACGGTATTGCCTTAAAATTTCCCGAGAAATATGGTTTAGAAAAGGCTCCGACGGCGCACAATACCGTCAGAGCCTCTTCTATTATTTCTATTTCGCAGCGCCCGCCACGCGGGCAGAAAGGACACGCTTATGAATGAACCGAGACGCCGCGCCGCGCGGCATTCCCTGACCGGGACGGGCTTATACATAGCCCTGTTTCTCGGATTGACGGCACTCGCCGTCGCGGGCTATTGGATGCTGCTCCCATCTTCCTCTGACAAAACGCCGACCAATGTGACCGAGCCGCCGGTCACGACTCCCATCACCGCGGAGCCGGTCACCCCGGACATCCCCGAGGTCAAGCCGGAGGAGCCGGCTGAGCCGGCGCAGTCCGTTGTGGAGGTCACGGTCCCGGAAAAGGAGCCGGAGGTCACCGAGCCGGTCACGCCCGTCGCGCCGCGGCTCATCGTCTCTCCCCTAAGCGGTGAGACCGTCGCCGCCTTCAGCATGGACGAGCTCGCTTACAGCGAAACGCTCGCCGACTGGCGCACGCACGACGGCATCGACATCAAGGCGGACGCCGGCACGCAGGTGCTCGCCGCCAGCTCCGGCACGGTGCTCTCCGTCGCAGACGACGACTTGATGGGCACCACCGTCGTCATCGCGCACGACGGCGGCTACGAGACCACCTACTCCAACCTCCAGAGCGTCCCGACCGTCGCGCCGGAGCAGTACGTCTCCGCCGGGCAGGTCATCGGCGCGGTCGGCGCGACCTCGCTCGCCGAGGCTTCCATAGCGCCGCACCTGCACTTCTCCGTCACAAAGGACGGCGAGATCATCGACCCGCAGGAATTTCTCAAGTCTTGACAAAAGAGCCGATCCAACGGATCGGCTCTTTTCCCGTATTCGTTTATCGGCAGCCGTCGCCGACCGCTTCGCTCAGTCCGCATCGGGCTTCGTAGCCTCCTCAAAGATCGCAACAGCCTCCGCGTTCGGGGCCTCGGTGAACTTTGCCACGAGGTAGGCCACGAGAAAGCTCGCGATGAAACCGGGGACGATCTCAAAGACGCCCGTGGAGGCGGTGAGACCGGACAGCAGCCAGCCAAGGTCCACCACGAAGCCGGACACCACGCCCGCGACCGCGCCCTTGTAGTTGAAGCGCTTCCAAAAGAGGGAGAGCAGGATGGTGGGGCCGAAAGAGGAGCCGAAGGCGCCCCAGGCGTTCTCCACCATGTCCATGATGGCCTGCGCGCCGCTGCCCTTGGAGTTGGCGATGGCAAAGGCGATCAGGGAGAGGACGAGCACCAGCACACGGCCGACGAGCAGCGTTTCCTTCTCGCTCGCACCTTTGCGGAAGAAAGGCTTATAGAGGTCCGCCGTGAAGGAGCTGGAGGCGACGAGCAGCTGGGAATCCGCCGTGGAGATGGACGCCGCGATGATGGCCGCGAGCAGCAGACCGCAGATGCCCGCCGGGAAGAACTTGCGGGACATGGCAATGAAAATGAGCTTCTGTTCGCCGTGGGTAAGCAGCTCCTCGCCCATAATCATACGCCCGAAATAGGCGATCATAACGGCGGAGAAGAGGGAAATGACGACCCAAATGATGGCGACGATGGAGGATTTCCTAATCATCGAGGGCTTCTCGATGGACATGAAGCGCACGAGGATGTGCGGCATACCGAAGTAGCCGAGACCCCAACCGAGGCCGCTGACGATGTCCTGCCAGCTCGCGTTGAAGATGCCGCCGCCGAAGGCGCACTGCGTCACCGCGCCGGTCGCGGCGTCGGTATACTCATAGACCGTCTCCAGCGCCGTGGGATCAAGCAGCTCGCTGTGGCCGAAGTAGACGACGATGGGCACCAGCATCAGCGCCGCCATCATCAGAAGGCCCTGGAAGAAATCCGTCCAGCACACAGCGGTGAAGCCGCCGAAGAAAGTATAGGCCACGATGATGAGCAGAAAGGCGAACATGGCGATCTTCGGGGAAACATTAGGGAAGAGCGTGGTGAACACGGAGGTACCCGCCACCAGCGCGGAGGCCACATAGATCGTGTAGGCAAACAGGAAGATGAGCGCGCACACGAGCTGCAGCGCGCGGGAATCGACCGCGAAGCGGTTCGTCAGGTACTGCGGGAGCGTGATGGAATCGTTCGCCGCCTTGGAGAAGGTGCGAAGGCGCCTGGCGCACAGGACCCAGTTGGCCGCCGTACCGATGGCAAGACCGATGCCGATCCACATCTGACCGAAGCCGAAGGCGAGGATCGAGCCGGGCAGGCCCATCAGCAGCCACGCGGACATATCGGACGCCTGCGCGGACAGGGCGGTGACCGATGGACCCATGGAGCGCCCGCCGAGGAAGAAGTCCTCCGAATTTTTGTTCGTGCCGTTGAAGTAGAATACCAGCGCCACGCCGAGCAGGATAACAAAGTACGCGATAAATGTTGTGATCTCCCAGTTCATAAGCTTTTGTCCTTCCGTCTTTCTGTTTGAGGCAGATACTTTATGGAAAAGCCGCACGAGGCGAAATAAAGCAAGAGGGGCACAACGAATGTCGTGCACCTCTTGTGCTCCTAATCGATCCATGATCTGTCCACCGGCAGCCGTCGACAGATAAACATACAGCTTTTCACGACAATATCAACTTAATATTAAATGCTAAATGGTGAAATTTGTCAAGGGATGTTTGCGAAAATCGCAGAAAATCGCTGCAATGCGAAAATATTGCCGTTTCTGCACGTTAGGGCTAAAGATACACTCGTCCAGTTACCGTCCGAGCGTGAAGCGACCTTGATGGGTCGTGAACCGTCGCTGGGATGTGAGACTCCCGTGCAGGCGGTGCCGGCCATCGTCCGGTTTGTTCCTAAAACCATGTCAGCAGTTTACAAACAATACTTCAAAGCCGCGTCTGCATGAGGACGCGGTTTTTGTCGATTTCAGACGGTTTACATAGATATGAAGAAGATCAAAAGTAAGAAATGTGCGTGTTCCGAAGAAAACCGAGCCGCTTTGTATTGGCGGCTGCAAGGTCACGGTGCGGTATCAGAAAGAGAATAATCCTAAAGCGGCATAGTCCGTTCGGTCGATTTTAGTCTGATACCCATGTGGACAAGCTCCTAAACTACATCCGCTATTGGCAGGCGTCCGGTGAAAGCATCAAAACCTCTATCCGTACCAAGACGAGGATCGGTCAGCTCACCGAAGAGGGCCACTATACCGGCGGAATGATCCCTTACGGATATCGTCCACAACGACCATCAACCGCATTCTTAAAAATGTACTCTATACGGGAATTATCAGCAACGGCGAAAGCAAGTCCGAGCCTATCGAGGAACTGCGTATCGTTGATGATGATATCTTCCACAGAGCGCAAGGGGTGCTGGAGAACCGCAGGACGCACCACAATGAAGTCCCGCTCAACACGCGCGGGCAGTCCTTGCTGGTGGGAAACATCTATTGCGGTCACTGCGGCGGTCGACTCACGCTGACAACGAGCGGCAGGAAGTATGTGCGAAAGGACGGCACCGTTCGCCGTGAGGTCCGCGCCCGCTATCAATGTCATTACAACAAACGGCACCCTGGGGCGTGTGATGGTCAGTCCGGCTACGGTGTGACAAAGCTGGACGCCATCGTAGGCCGCGTGATCCGTATGCAATTTGAGCACATCAAGAATGCCCCTGCACAGGCAATCATTCGGGAACAGCAGACGCGAGACGTTGAAGAAGCGCAGCAGTCCCTTGAGCACTGCATTGCCAACACGCAGAGCATACAAGCCGAATACTCGCAAATCGTGAGCTGGGCCGAAATGTACGATAACTGCTCCTTTGAAGCGAAGAAAATGATCGTGGCGCAGTTTGTAAAGGGCGTGTATGTTCATAAGGACTATGAGATAGAGATCGAGTTTAACGTATCCTTTGAGGACTTCAAGGTGTTTACTTTGGAGCAGGAAACGCAAAAAAAACAGGAGTCCGAAGCATCACTGCTTCAGACTTCTGCTTGATGGTGGACCTGAAGGGATTCGAACCCACGACCTTACGGATGCGAACCGTACGCTCTCCCAACTGAGCTACAGGCCCATGAACTTTTCAGCCCGCATATCATATCACAGGTTTTCCCATTTGTGAAGTCCTTTTTTCACTTTTTTCAAAAAATTTTTGTTGCCTTTCCGAGAGCCGTATCGTATAATATCTTTTGTTATCCGTCCTCCGCATACAGCTGCGGGATCGGTCTTGCGCAATGAATGCCCGCGAACCATGTCAGGCGGGGAACCGAGCAGCATTAAGCGGGACCAGTCATGTGCCGCAAGGGCGCCGGTCACGCAGCTGTATACGGAGGACCTTTTCTATCCTCACGAAAGGGGCGATGTGGTATGTATCAGGCGCTGTACCGCAAGTGGCGGCCCAAGACCTTCTCCGACGTGGTCGGGCAGGAGCACGTCACCGAAACACTGCAGCGGCAGGTCGCGGAGGGACGGCTCTCGCACGCCTACCTCTTCACCGGCACGCGCGGCACGGGCAAAACCACCTGCGCGAAGATCCTCGCCAAGGCGGTCAACTGTGAGCATCCCGAGAACGGCAACCCCTGCAACAAATGTCCAAGCTGCCTCGGCATTGAGTCCGGCGGCTTTCTCGATGTGATGGAGCTCGACGCTGCCTCGAACAACGGCGTGGACCACGTCCGCGCGCTGCGGGACGAGGCCATCTATTCCCCCGCGCAGGTGAAAAAGCGCGTGTACATCATCGACGAGGTGCATATGCTCTCCATCGCGGCGTTCAACGCGCTGCTGAAAATTCTGGAGGAGCCGCCGGAGCACTTGATGTTCATTCTGGCGACGACCGAGCTGCACAAGGTGCCCGCGACCATTCTCTCACGCTGTCAGCGCTTCGCGTTCCGCCGCATCCTGCCGCGCGAGATCGTGGGACGGCTGAACTACATCGCGGAGCAGGAGGGCATCGACCTCCGGCCGGACGGCGCGGAGCTGCTTGCGCACATTGCCGACGGCGCGCTGCGCGACGCGCTGAGTCTCTTAGACCAGTGTGCGGCGGCGGGCGGGACCATCGACAGTGCGGCGGTGCTCGACGCGCTGGGACTGGCGGGCAACCTCCAGACCGCGCAGCTGATGGACTGCGTTCTGCGGCGCGACACAAAGGCCGCACTGCTGCTGCTCCACCGGCTCTACGGCAGCGGCAAGGATGTGGGCGCGGTGCTCGGTGAGCTGTCCGCGCTCGCGCGCGACCTGCTCATTTCCAAAACGGCTCCCGAGGGCGGCGCGGCGCTGCTCACGGGCGGCTACGACGGCCAAACGATGGACGGCCTTTTGCGGCAGGCCGACAGTGCGCGGCTCATCGCCATCTGCACCACGCTCCAGCGCGCGGCGGCAGACATGAACGTGAGCGTCAACCGCCGCACGGACGCGGAGCTGTGTCTCTTGAAGCTCTGCGACGAAACGCTCTCCGGCGACCTGAGCGCCATCAACGCGCGGCTCGCACGGCTCGAACAGCAGATGGCCGCGGGCGTGCGCTATGCTGCCGCGGAAAGCGCGGCGCAGCCGGTGCCCGCGCCGTCGGAGAAGCCCGCTCCCGCAAAGGCCGCAGCGAAGCCGACAGCCGCGGAGGACGAGGCGCCTCCCCCGTGGGAGGACAGCGCACCCGCCGCGCCGGCGGACGAGTCCTTTGACGACGCTCCCCCGCCCTACGGCGAGCCGGCAGAGCCGGAAAGGCCGCAGAGCGCGAGGCCGGCTCCCGCGCCGCAGACCGCAGAGCCGAAGGCGGAAGCGACCGGGCCGGCCGGCGACAGCGACATCTGGCTCACGCTGATGGAGAGCTACAAAAACCGGCTCACGCCCGACAAGCGCGCGTTCGTCGGTCAGGCGGACGGGCGGCTCGCCAACGGCGTGCTGACGGTCTACTGTCCGACGGCGGTGACGAAGGCCATGCTCGATACCGAGGCAGTCGCCGCGGTGCTGCGCGAGGTGACGGGTCAGAGCGTCGGTCAGGCGATTACCGTGCGCTTTGTGGTCGGTGAGCCGGAGGACGGCAAAAAACGCGACAAATTCCAGGACCTGCTGCGCATGGGCAGCAAGTTCGATAACTTCAACATCAAGTAACATCAGGAGGAATACGGATATGGCAAAGGGTTACAGCGCGCGCCGCGGCTTCTCGAACGGCGCGGGACAGGCGGCACAGCAGATGCAGATGCAGCAGAAGCTCATGCAGATGCAGCAGGAGATGGCGAAGGCCCAGCAGGAGGTCGAGGAGGCCACCTTCACCGCGAGCGTCGGCGGCGGTGTCGTCAGCGCTGCGGCAAACGGCAAGAAGGAGATCACCGCGCTCACCATCAAGCCCGAAGCGGTCGATCCCGAGGACGTCGAGATGCTGCAGGACCTCGTGATCTCCGCGGTCAACGAGGCGCTGCGTCAGGCGGACGACGCGATGAGCAACCGCATGAACAGCTTCACCAGCGGTCTGAACATCCCCGGTCTGGGGCTGTAAGGGCAGAATACAGTAAGGAGACGCCATCCATCGGACGGCGTCTCCTTTTTTATTTTTGGCTCAGGCGTTCGCCGGCCGCGCGCAGCGTTCTGCGCAGGAAGATGGCCGAGAGCGTCAGGCTCACGAGCTCGGCGATGGGGAACGACCACCACACCAGCTCCAGCCGTCCGGTCAAGGAGAGCAGATACGCCACCGGCAGCAGCACGCAGATCTGGCGGCAGACCGAGACGATCAGACTGTAGAACGGCGTGCCAAGCGCCTGGAAGACACTGCCCGAGACGATGCAGAAGCCCGCGAGTGGGAACGTCAGACCGATGATACGCAGCGCGGTCCTGCCGATGGTCAGCATCTCCTCTGAGGGGGAGAAGAGACCGAGCAGCGTACCGGGGATGATCTCGAAGAGCGCAAGACCCACGCACATGATGGCAATGG
>DJRC01000016.1:0-5189 GCA_002437735.1 Oscillospiraceae bacterium UBA6370
GCCTTGCACTCCTCCACGTCGTACTTGGGGGCCTCGTCCATCTTGTAGCCGATGAAGCTCAGCTCAAGATTGCCCGCGTAGTTGGTGATCGAGGCGACGTCGGTGAACACCTCCTGCAGTCCCTCGTCGAGGAACCACTGGTAGGACTTCTTCTGGAGCTCCAGAAGATTCGGCATCTCCATGATCTCCTCATGTCGAGCGAAGTTTTTGCGAAGGGTCTTGCCGTACATCTTGTCTTTGGCCATTTTTGCTCTTCACGCCTTTCCTTTCCCGCCGGTCTGTCTCCAGTGGGGAATGTATTGGTGCGCCGTGCGACACGCACGGCTTTGTTGATAGAAATGCAGCATTTTCTCTTGTGCTTTTTTGTTTCCTGTGCTATCCTTGTGGCAATGGGTGAGGGTTCGCTTTGCGCATACTCTCACATATAAGCGCCTTATTTTATCAAAGTCAAGCGCGCAAGTCAAGTGCTTTCCGTAAAAAAACAGCAGCTTTTTCAAGCTGCTGTTTCTTTTTTTGTTTATTTCTCCTGCTCCTCGGGCGTTTCCTCCTCCGGGAGCCGTGAGACCAGCGCCCATTCCACGCGGCGGTCGTTGAAGCCCTGCACCTCGATGTGCAGACCGCAGGCGTCCACCGTGAACTGGCTGCCGTCCTCGGGAATGAACGAGAGCTGGGCAAACACCAGTCCGCCGAGCGTGTCGGACTCCTCATCCTCGGGGAACTCCACGCCCGTCGCCTCGGCGACGCGCTCAAGCTCGCACGAGCCCGCCACGCGCCAGAGGTTGTCGCCCACCTTTTCGATGTCCTTTTCCTCCTGCGGGTCGAACTCGTCGTAAATGTTGCCGACGATCTCCTCGAGAAGATCCTCCATCGTCACCAAACCGCTCGTGCCGCCATACTCGTCCACCACGATGGACATGTGTACCTTCTTGCTCTGCATATCGCGGAACAGCACATCCGTGCGCACGGACTCGGGCACGAAATACGCGGGGCGCAGCAGCTCACGCATGGGCTTGGGCGTCTCCGCCTGCGCGTTGAGCAGATACTCGCGCGTGGAGAGGATGCCGATGATATCGTCCGCGTTCTCCTCGTAGACCGGGAAGCGGGACAGGCCGGACGAGCGGATCGTCGCGAGGATCTCCTCGCGCGTGTCCTCGACCCACAGCATCACCATGTCGGTGCGGTGGATCATCACGTCCTCGGCGGTCGTGTTGTTGAATTCAAAGATGTTGTCGATGAGCTCCTTCTCGTTGGACTCGATCGCGCCGCGCTCCTCGCCGAGGTCCACCATCATGCGGATCTCGTCCTCGCTCACGTCCTCCTCATCGGCCTTGGGGTCGATGTGCAGCAGGCGCAGCACGCCGTTCGTGGACTTGGAGAGCAGCCAGATGACCGGGCGGAACACCGTCGCTACGCTCGTCACCGTGCCGACCGTGAAGCGGGCGACCGCTTCGGTCTTTTTCATGGCGATGCGCTTGGGCACCAGCTCGCCGAGCACAAGGCTGAAGTACGAGAGCACGACGGTGATGAGCACCACCATGATCGTGTTGAGCGTCGAGGCGGGAATGGCCGTAAAGCCCTTGTCCACCGTCAGCCAATGCACGAGGGGGCCTGAAAAGCTGTCCGCCGCGAAGGCCGAGGACAGGAAGCCGGCGAGCGTAATGGCGATCTGAATGGCGGAGAGAAAGCTGTCCGGCGCCTGCATGAGCACAAGCAGCTTCTTCGCCTTCTTGTCGCCCTCCTCCGCCTGCTTGCGCAGCTTCGTTTCCGAAAGCGAGATGACCGCGATCTCGGCCGCGGCAAAGAATGCGTTGATGAGAATAAGTATGACCAGTACCAGAATTTTCGGCAATAACGGGTCAGCAGGGTCCAATTAGATAACCTCCTAAGCATCCGGCCTGTTGAGATTGGCTGCTCGCGCAGCGCAGACCGGTTTAGCGTAGGATAACATATTCCCGCCGAAATTGCAACGGATTCTTTTCCGCGCCGCTTTTTCTTTTTGCGTTGACAGTAAAAGCGGCAGCTTCAGCTTCCTTTTTACCTTGAAAGCCGCACTAAAAAGTTGTTGTGGATAGCACACCTTTCGTCGTGTCACCCAAAAGCCATTTTGATGGACTGCAAGACGGAGATAAACTTCTGGTATTTTTCAGAGGTACGACCGCTACAAGTTGTCCGGCAGAAGCAAGGGTATACGTTCATTTCAAATTAGGAAAAGGAGATTTATCAGATATTCTTGAAAGTGTACGAAATGAATTGGAGCAATCAGGTTGGATCTCTTCCCCGGACTGATACATAATATGGCAAATTAGGACTTAAATATCACATACTGACCGATAGGAGCAAGGCTGACGTGCACCTTGCTCCATCGTCGCTTTCTCCGTCAGATGATGTCCAGCACCGCGAGCACCGGCGACGCCGCCCTTGCCGGCGACGGCAATAATCCTCGCAATCGGCTTGTCCATAGGCGGCGTCCTCCGCTTTTCTTTTTTCTCAGTGTAGTGCAGGAAGAAGCGGTTTGCGGCGGCCTTCGCCGCGCAAACCGCCGCTTTTCCTCACCGTGGCACAAGCGCGTCGTGTACGGCGCAGAGCGCCGCGTCCTCGTCGGTCCGCTTCACCAGCAGCGTGACGCGCTGCTCGCCCTCCTCGAGTCCGAGGACGGTGATGCCTGCCGTCTCCAGCGCCGAGACCGCCGCATGGATCGCCGCGAGCGACGGCAGCGCGCGCCCGATGGCCGTCACGCGCGTGACCTCCCCACGGCGCGAGCGCGTGACGCCCGTGATTTCCCCGCTCTCCGCGCGGGGCACGACGAGCGTGCCGACGCTCCCCTCCTCGCACGAGCGCACCTCGACGGTCACGCCGTGCCTTGCCGCCAGCGCGACCGAACGGTCATGGAGCACCTGCGCGCCGTTCGCGGCGAGGCGGAGCATCTGGTCGCAGGAGACGGCGGCGAGCCGCCGCGCCGTCGGGCACACGCGCGGATCAGTAGTATAAACGCCGTCTACGTCCGTATAAATGATACAGCGCTCCGCGCCGAGGAAGGCCGCGAGCGCCACGGCGCTCGTGTCGCTGCCGCCGCGTCCGAGCGTGGTGACGTCTCCCGCCGCGTCAATGCCTTGAAAGCCTGCCGCGAGCACGACGCGCCGCTGTGCCAGCTCCTGCCGGATGCGCTCCGCGCCCACGCTTCTCACGTTCGCGCCGCCGTGCGTGCCGTCCGTCCCGACCGGCACCTGCCAGCCGGAGAGCGAGACTGCCGGCACACCGAGCGAGGCAAGCGCGATCGCGCCGAGGGCCACGCTCGCGGTCTCCCCCGTGGCGAGCAGAGCGTCCAACTCCCGCAACGGCGGTTCCTCCGTCAGCTCGCGGGCGCGCGCGAGCAGCGCGTCGGTCGTGTCGCCCTGCGCGCTGAGCACGACCACCACGTCGTCCCCCTGCTCCCAAGTGCGCCGGACGATCCTCATGGCGCGCAGCAGCCGCTCGCAGTCACGCACGCTGCTGCCGCCGAATTTCTGTACGATAAGGCCCATAGCAGCCCCCTTCTCTTCCCAGCAAAAAATGAGTCGGCAAACTGCAAGCAGTCTGCTGACTCATTGTATGCCGTACCCTCCCCGCGGGTTCAGCCCGCAAGGATCTCAAACTTGACCACGCCCGCTGTCTCTGCGGCGCTGGCGATAAGCTCCTCAAGTGATTCGCGCATATCGCTCGTCTCCGCCGAGATGGTCACAGCGGCGCAGCCGTTTGTCGGGATGCTCTGGTTGATGGTGAGTATATTTGCGCCCGAACCGGCAAAAATAGAAAGAACATTGCTCAGCACGCCCGGGTTATCCTTGAGCAGGGCATAGAACGTGATGATGCGTCCGGTCTTCATGTCGTTGAAGGGCTGCACGCTGTCGCGGTACTTATAAAAGGCGCTGCGGCTGATGCCGACCTGCCGCGCGGCCTCGCCCGCCGTGCTCACCTCGCCCGCGTGGAGCATCCGCTTGGCCTCGGCGACCTTGAGAAAGATCTCCGGCAGCGCGTCCGCAGCAACCAGATAGAATTTTGTCTTTTTCCCCATGTCCCGTTTTCCTCCCGTGGGCATTTGTCCTTTTATGAAGATATGATACCATAACGATCCACAGAGAGCAAGTAGCTTTTTCCTACAACATCCGACGGGAAGGAGGCCGGTCTTTTTGCAGAGCGAACAAAAAAAAGAATTTCTGCTCACCGCCGCCTATTATGCTGTGCTCGCCGCGGCGCTCTATCTCTTCCTCCGCTATTTGCTTTGGTGGCTGCTGCCCTTTCTTCTCGCGCTCGCCGCGGCCCGCGCGATGGAGCCGGTCATTCTCTTTCTGCGGCGGACCGTTCATTTTAGGCGTGGCTTCTCCGCCGCGCTGCTGACGCTCTTTCTGCTCTTTCTTCTCGGTGGGCTCCTCTCGCTGCTGCTCTCGGCGCTTTTCACCGAGGCGACCGCCTTCCTCACCCAGCTCCCGACGCTGCTCGACGCGCTGCCCGCGCTGACCGGCGGACTACTCGAGCGGCTGCGCGCCTACGGCGCGCTCTGTCCCGACTGGCTGCGGGAGCTTCTGACCGCCGAGCTCTCCGACTGGGCGGCCTACGGCAGCACGGCGCTCGCCGGTCTCGCCTCCCGCGCCCTCGCCCTGCTCGGCTCGACGGCGGCCGCCGTGCCGGCGCTGGTGCTCTTCGCCGCGACGACGCTGCTTGCCATTTTCTTTCTCGCCGCCTCCTATCCCGCGCTGTGCGCGGCGGCAAAGCGCCGCCTAAGCCCCCACGCGCAGCAGCGGCTGCGCTTCTGGCGCGACGGCGTGACGCACTCGCTCACGCGCTGGCTGCGCGCGCAGGCGATCCTCTGCTCCCTCACCTTCTGCCAGCTCCTCGCCGGCTTCTGGCTGCTGGGCGAGCGCTATTCCCTGCTCGCCGCCTTTCTCATCACGCTCGTGGACGCGCTGCCGGTGTTCGGCACAGGAACGGTGCTCATTCCCTGGTCGCTTGCCGAGCTGCTGCTCGGCTCGGTCCCCCGCGGGGCCGCGCTCGTCATTCTCTACCTCTGCACGCTCACCGTGCGCAGCATCACCGAGCCGAAGCTCGTCGCCGCGCAGGCGGGGCTGCCGCCCATCGCCTCGCTCATGGCGATGTACCTCGGCGCCCGTTCCTTCGGCGTGGCGGGCATGGTGCTCTTCCCATTGCTCCTGCTG
>DJRC01000016.1:5247-9342 GCA_002437735.1 Oscillospiraceae bacterium UBA6370
GTGCTGCGTACAAAAAAGGAAGGCTCGATGTGAGCCTTCCTTTTTCCGTTCAATTTTACGCCGCGGTGTTGAGCAGCCAGTTGAGGAAATCCGTTCCCTGCTCCGGCGACACCTCCTCCGATCCATCCGGATCGGTCGGGTCGGTCGGATCAGTCGAGACCCAGTTGCCGTTTTCGTCGTAATAGCCCTCGCCCGGCATCGGCTCCGGTTCGACGTACTGGTGGACCGTGCAGGGACCGAGCATCATCAGATCGCTGAACACGCTGCCACTGTCGTCCGCCTGGACGGGCTTGCCCGCAGGGATCACAAACGTCGGATCGGCGGCCTGCTGCGCGGCATACGCCTCATACTCCGCCGCGCTCAGCGGCAGGAGGATCGTCGTGCGCTCATAGCCCCACGCCGCCGTCAGATTCTCGGTCGTGAAGTCGATCGCATTCACGCTCTGCACGCACTCGGCGGGACAATACTCGGTCGCGAGCTTGCCACTCTCGGTGCAGAGGTTCACCGCCACATGGCCGTCGCACACCAGCGCGGGCGCGTTGCTCGCCGCCACCCAGACCGTCTGCACGTCGGTGCAGCCCTGGCCCTGCAAAAGTCCCGTGCGGGTGCAGACCGTCACCTGCGTCATGTCGGCGGTACTCCCATTGAAATCCTGATTGGGCAGGTTCTCATGCGCCTCGCTCATGACCTTCTTCCACAGCTGCGCGGCGGGATTGCCGTTCGCGCGGATGCTGGCGTTCTGGTTGTAGCCGATCCACACCGCTGCGGTGTAATACGGCGTGTAGCCGACAAAGTAGCGGTCATAGTTGCTGGAGGTCGTACCGGTCTTGCCAGCGATGGTCATGCCGGAGAAGGCCGCCTCGGTGCCGGTGCCGCTGCGCACCACGCCCTTGAGCAGCTCGTTGATCGAGTACGCGGTGGACTCCTTCATCGCCACCCACGACTCCTGCTTGTTCTCCAGCACAAGGCTGCCCTTGTTGTCTCGCACCTCGACATAGGTGCGCGGCTTGGTATACACGCCGTTGTTGGCAAAGGCGGAGTACGCCGCCGCCATCTCGACCGTGTTCACGCCGTAGGTCAAGCCGCCGAGGCCGAGCGCTGCGGAGTTGAGATCGCTGTTGACCAGCGTGGTGAAGCCGAGGTTTTGCGTCATGAAGTCATAGGACACGGACGGAGAGAGCGCCTCGAGCACGCGCACCGCCGTGGTATTGGTGGACACGCGCAGCGCGGTCTGGAGCGTGATAAGTCCCTTGTAGCCGCTGTAGGAGTTCTTCGGCCACGCCTTTTCCGTGCCGTTCTCATCCGCCTGCAGGCGCACGGGATAGTCGTCGAGCACCGTCGCCGGCGTGATGACGCCGGTATCCAGCGCGGGCGCGTAGACCGCGATGGGCTTAATGGCGCTGCCGCAGGGACGGGTGGCCGTCGCGTAGTTGAAGAGGAAGCGGCCCTCGCGCTCGCCGACGCGGCCCGCCATCGCCACGATGTTGCCCGTGGCATTGTCGATGACGGTCATGCCGGACTGCAGCTGCTCGCCCTTAGACGAGGTGTAGGGCAGGTTGCTCGTATCGGCGTAGACCTTCTCCACGATGCTCTGCAACTCGGGGTCGATGGTCGCATAGATCTGATAGCCGCCGGTGTAGAGCAGCTTTTTGGCGACCTCCTCGGAATAATTCTTCTCGCGGTGCAGCGCCTCGACCACATCGTTGAAGACCTGCTCGACCAGATAGGGGTCGAACTCCTCCGCGGCGGTCTCCGCCACCTTCTCCTTCGAGCGGTCGGAGGGCACATAGTTGTCGTCCCACACGAACACCAGCGGCTCGTTGACCGCCGCCTCGTAAGCCGCGTCGTCCAGATAGCCAAGCTCGTGCATCTTGTAGAGCACCGTCTCCTGCCGTTCCTTATTCTTCTCGCGGAAGGTCTTGCCGCTGTCGAGCGTGCCCTGGCGGGAGGGGTCGTAGAGATAGGGGTACTGCGTGATGCCGACGATGGCCGCGCCCTCGGCGACGGTGAGGTCCTTGGCGTCCTTGCCGAAATAGTTCTCGGCGGCCGCCTGGATGCCGTAGGAATGGTTGCCGAAATAGACGAGGTTCAGATAGAACGTCAGCGTCTCCTCGCGCGAATAATTCTTATAGAAGCGCAGCGCCTGGAATATCTCCGTCACCTTGCGCTTGATGGTCGGCTGGTTGTTGCCGGTGGCGTTCTTGATGACCTGCTGGGTGATGGTCGAGCCACCGCGCTGCGCCCCGCCGCCGGTGAGCATGGTGAGCACCGCCTTGCCGGTCGATTTCCAGTCTACGCCGTGGTGCTGGAAGAAGCGCTCGTCCTCGATGGACACCAGCGCCTGCCAGACGTGATCCGGAATGTCGGAAAATTCAATGTTCGTGCGATCCTCGGCGCCGTGGATCTTCTGCAGCTCCTTCCACTCGCCCGTGCTCTTGTCCTGATAATAGATGACCGAGCTCTGGTTGAGCGTGATGGCGCTCATATCCACGTCCAGCACCGGCTCGAGCGTGGTGTGGACATACTTCATAAAAATGCCGAAGAACATCAGCGCCGTGCAGACGCCGATGGCCATGAGCGTGCCGAGCACCTTCAGCGCCGTCATGCCGGCGCCGCCCCTTCTGTGGTTTTTTCGAGGCGCACGGGCTGCTTCGTGTTTCCCTTCCATTGCGCTACCTCCCTTTGCGAATTGAAAAAGCGGAGCTCCGCTTTGCTGTCTTTTGACAATAGGCAATTTATTGTAATACAAAATCGTGCAGATGTCAAACTTGCATTGCGCTTTGAAATGCGCTATACTATCCTCATCCCAAATACCGACTGTTGGAGGAGGACACCCCCATGAGTGAAGAATACGGCCCGAATTTCGTCACGCTGACGGACGAGGAGGGCAACGACATCGAGCTGGAATACATCGACGCGCTCGAGCACAACGGCACGACCTATATGGCCTTCTTCCCCGTTGTGGAGGAGGGCGAGGAGGAAAATGAGGACGAGTACGGCCTCATCATTCTCAAGAGCGAGACGGTGGACGGCGAGGAGATGCTCGCCAACGTCGTCGACGAGGACGAGATCAACGAGGTCTACGACCTCTTCATGGAGCAGATGCTGGAGGACGAGGAGGAGTAACCTCGCTTCCGACGGATTTTTTCCGCTGCTCCGCTTACAATGGCAATTACCCTGCGTGGTTCGTGATAGGCTCTTTATAAACCCACATTTCGTCATACGGGACGCCGGTACGCTCCGGTGGTTTGCAGGCCTCCCGACTGCATTTTGCGGCCGGACGTTGGAAGCAGTAAAGCCGGACAGAGGCGACCCACCTGCAATTCATGTGCAGGTTTGACGGGGTCTACACGGCCAACGCGGGGTAGCTTTTTTGCTCCTTCATCGCTTTGCACAAAAATCAAAAGGCGATTTCTCCGTTTTATCAAGGCTCTTTTCACGGTTTTTGACGAAATTTCCATTGAAATTGTTCCCGCCCTCGTGTAAAATAAATCTACAATCTATGACTGATAGCTGTAACGAAGTGCTGCGCGCACGGGCTGAAACTATCACTCCGGCAGAAACGCTGACGTTTCGGGCGAGTGACTCGCTTGGAGCGTCTTTTCTTTTTGCCTGAAGGGTTCGTCAGTTGAAACCATTTAACAGGAGGAAACCACTTATGAAGCTCATCACCAACGGACGTCTCATCACCCGCGACGCAGAGGGCCGCGGCTACTACGAGCACGGCGCGGTCGCCTACGAGGGCGCGAAGATCACCGAGGTCGGCGAGGAGGCCGCCCTGCGCGCGAAGTACCCCGACGCCGAGATCGTCGACGCCAAGGGCGGCGTCATCATGCCAGCCTTCATCAACGCGCACACCCACATCTATTCCGCGCTCGCGCGCGGCCTGTCCATCGTCGGCAACAACCCGACAAACTTCTACGAGGTTCTCGATGGAACGTGGTGGGCCATCGACCGCCACCTAATGATGGACGGTACCAAGGCCAGCGCCACCGCGCTCTACATCGACTCCATCAAGCAGGGCGTCACCACCGTCTTCGACCATCACGCCAGCTATGGCGAGATCCCCGGCACGCTGCACACCATCGCCGAGGA
>DJRC01000016.1:9441-12790 GCA_002437735.1 Oscillospiraceae bacterium UBA6370
GGCGAGGAGAAGTGCCTGCAGGCCATCAAGGAAAATGCCGACTTCATCACGGAATGCGAGCAGCGCAAGGATCCCATGCTCGCGGCGATGTTCGGCGGTCACGCGCTCTTCACTATCTCCGACAAGACCTTCGACCGCATGGTCGAGACCAACAACGGCCGCACCGGCTATCACATCCACGTCTCCGAGGGCATGAACGACGTGTACGACTCCCTCCAGAACTACGGCCGCCGTCCCGTCCAGCGCCTTCAGGATCACGGCATCCTCGGTCCCAAGACGATCCTCGGCCACTGCATCCACGTCAACACCGCCGAGATGGAGATCATCAAGGAGACCGGCACGATGGTCGTGAACAACCCGGAATCCAACATGGGCAACGCCATCGGCATCTGCCCCGTCCTCCAGCTCTACAAACGCGGCATCCTGCTCGGCATGGGCACCGACGCCTACACCAACGATATGCTCGAATCCCTCAAGGTCGCCCTCTGCTCCCAGCGCAGCCAGAACTGCCTGCCGAACGTCGGCTGGTGCGAGGTCACCGATATGCTCTTCAAGAACAACGCGAAGATCGGCGCGAAATACTTCCCCGACCAGCTCGGCGTGCTCAAGGCCGGCGCGGCGGCGGACATCATCGTGATGGACTACAAGCCGTTCACCCCGTTCTCCGACGCGAACATCGACGGTCACATGATCTTCGGCATGACGGGCCGCCAGTGCCAGACCACCATCGCCGCCGGCAAGACGCTCATGCTCGACCGCCAGCTCGTCGGCATCGACGAGGAGGCCGAGAACGCCCACATCCTCGAGGCCGCGAAGAAGCTCTGGGGCAGCCTCAATCACTGCGAGTATTAAGGTAACATTACATAGGAGGAACAACGATGTCTGAGAAAATGTATCCCATTCCGTTCGCGTCCCTGATGAATTGGGTCGTGACCGAGTACGCCCAGAGCGGCGACATCTTCGGCGTCCACAAGAAGTATGAGGCCACGGGCAAGAGCCTGCCCATCTTCGGCGAGCGCATCGAGACGCCGTTCGGCCCCGCCGCCGGCCCCAACAGCCAGCTCGCGCAGAACATCATCGCCGCCTATTTCGCCGGCGCCCGCTTCTTCGAGGTCAAGACCGTGCAGAAGATGGACGGCGCCGACCTCGCCGCCTGCGTGCCCCGTCCCTGCATCCTCGCCGCCGACGAGGGCTACAACCAGGAGTGGTCCACCGAGCTGACCGTGGCGCAGGCGCAGGACGAGTACATCAAGGCCTGGTGCGCGCTCAAGGTCATCAGCAAGGTCTACGGCCTCGGCGATCCCGACGGCTTCGTGTTCAATATGTCCGTCGGCTACGACTTAGAGGGCATCAAGGGCCGCAAGGTCAACAGCTACATCGACAACATGATGGACGCAAGCAAGACGGCGCAGTTCAAGGAGTGCAAGAAGGTGCTCGCCGAGCTCTTCCCCGCCGAGCGTGATTTCATCGCGCACATCTCCCCGCGCGTGTCCCGCTCCGTCACCGTCTCCACGCTCCACGGCTGCCCGCCGCAGGAGATCGAGCGCATTGCGAGCTATCTGCTCACGGAGAAGCATCTGCACACCTTCGTCAAGTGCAACCCCACCATCCTCGGCTATAAGACCGCCCGCAGCATCCTCGACTCCATGGGCTATGACTACATCGTGTTCGACGAGCATCACTTCAACGAGGACCTCCAGTGGGAGGACGCGGTGCCCATGTTCGAGCGTCTGCAGAAGCTCGCGGACAAGGAGGGCCTGGAGTTCGGTCTCAAGCTCTCCAACACCTTCCCCGTGGACACCACGCGCGGCGAGCTGCCGAACGACGAGATGTATATGTCCGGCCGCAGCCTCTTCCCGCTGACCATCGAGATGTGCAATCGCATCTCCCGCGCGTTCGGCGGCAAAATGCGTATCTCCTTCGCCGGCGGCGCGGAATACTTCAACTGCGATAAGCTCTTTGCCGCGGGCATTTGGCCCATCACCGTCGCCACCACGATTCTCAAGCCGGGCGGCTACAACCGTCTGCGCCAGATGGTCGAGAAGGTCGAGCCGATGGAATACCGCGCCTTTGCCGGCACCGACTCCGCCGCGATCTCCGACCTCGCCGCCTCTGCCCGCACGAATTACCATCACCTCAAGCCCATCAAGCCCCTGCCCAGCCGCAAGTCCACCGAGCAGGTGCCCTGGCTCGACTGCTTCACCGCGCCCTGCAAGGGCGGCTGCCCCATCGAGCAGGATATCCCCGAGTACATCGAGCTGTGCCGCAAGGGTCTTTACGGCCCCGCGCTCAAGCTCATCACCGAAAAGAACGCCCTGCCCTTCATCACCGGCACCATCTGCGCGCACCGCTGCCAGAGCAAATGCTCCCGCAACTTCTATGAGGAGAGCGTCCACATCCGCGACACCAAGCTCCTCGCCGCGCAGAAGGGCTACAACGCCTTGATGGCGTCCATCAAGCTGCCCGAGCGCGTCGAGGGCAAGCGCGTCGCCATCATCGGCGGCGGTCCGACCGGTATCGCCGCAGCGTACTTCTGCGGCCGCGCCGGCATCGAGACCACCATTTTCGAGCGCGAGCGCAAGCTCGGCGGCGTGCCGCGCTACGTCATTCCCGCCTTCCGCATCTCCGACGAGGCCATCGACAAGGATATCGCCTTGATGATGAGCTATGGCGTTGAGGTCAAGTGCGGCAAGAGCGCTCCCTCCGTCGCGGAGCTCAAGGAAATGGGCTACACCCATATCCTTCTCGCCACCGGCGCGTGGAAGGCCGGCAAGCTCGACATCGAGGGCAACGTGCAGGGCGTCATCGAGTGGATGAAGAAGGAAAAGAAGCAGGTCAAGCCCAACCTCTCCGGCCACGTTGTGGTCGTCGGCGCGGGCAACACCGCGATGGATGCCGCCCGCGTCGCCAAGCGCATGGGCGCGCACGCGACCATTCTCTACCGCCGCACCAAGAAGTTCATGCCCGCCGACGAGCACGAGCTGCAGCTCGCCATCGACGAGGGCGTGGAGTTCATCGAACTGGCCGCTCCCGTCAAGCAGGCCAAGGGTATGCTGCTGTGCGACAGGATGGTGCTCGGTGAGCCGGACGAGACCGGTCGCCGCAGCCCCGTGAAGTCCGGCGAGCAGTTCTCCATCCCCTGCGACCTCGTGCTCTCCGCCGTCGGCGAGCAGGTCGATTCCGACCTCATGGCCGCAAACGGCATCGAGATGGAGCGCAAGGGCCCCGCGTTCCAGACCAATCTCGAGGGCGTGTACTGCGCGGGCGACGCGCATCGCGGCCCCGCGACCGTGGTCGAGGGCATTGCCGACGCCGCGCGCTTCGCCGAAGCCGTGGTCGGCGCTCCCTA
>DJRC01000016.1:12901-20795 GCA_002437735.1 Oscillospiraceae bacterium UBA6370
AAGTGCGAGGGCGAGCGCTGCCTGCAGTGCTCCACCGTCTGTGAGAACTGCGTGGACTCCTGCCCGAACCGCGCGAACGTCGCCGTCGTCATGCCCGACGAGAGCCATCAGATCATCCACGTCGACAAGATGTGCAACGAGTGCGGCAACTGCACGCAGTTCTGCCCCTACGCCAGCGAGCCGTGCCACGACAAGTTCACCCTCTTCCAGACGGCGGAGGACATGGCGGAGAGCAAGAACCCCGGCGTCCTCTTCCTCGACGCCGATCATGTCCGCGTCCGCATGGCGGAGGAGCGCGACTACGATCTCACCACCTCCGACAACGATCTGCCGGTGGATATCGAGGCGCTGATCTTCACCATCCGCGACAAGTACAGCTATCTGTTCGCGTAAGCGCGGACCTTCCAAAAAAAATGCAGGAGCGGCTGCTTTTCAGCAGCCGCTCCCCTTTTCTTTCATACGAACAGTCCCCGCAGACCACCGCAGTCGCGCAGGCCTTCGGCGCGGACGGCGACCTCGCGGGCGAAGCCGCTCAGATATTTCCCCGCGCCGCGCGGGAGCGCGAGCCGCTCCGCGAGCGTATCTGCCGCCGCGAGCAGGTCATTCTTGATCCGCTCGGGCCGCGCGTGTTCCCAGCGCTCGCGGAGCGCGTCGATCTCACTGTCCGAGAGCGTCAGCCCCTCCCCGCCGAGGAGCGTGCGGGCGAGCGCGTTCGCTGCGGCCGGCGCGTAGAGATTCACCAGCAGCCCGCGCCAATCGGGGCAGGAGCGCTCCAGCACCGCGCGAACTCCGTCCTGCGGCAATCGCGTGAGCAGACTATTTTCCGCCGCCAGATAGGTCAGATATTGGTTGACATAATTTATCCCCAGCAGGCTCTCCGATACCGGAACGGCAAGCTGATAGTCAATGTCACAATCGAACCGCTGCGGGAAAAAGCGCGTATCATAGCGATGGAAGCCCCTGCCGATGCTCCGCAGCGTATCGCGGAGCGAGCGGTTCTCCAACGGCGGCAGCGCCGCAGCGACCCTTCGCCAGAGCGCGAGCGTCAGCGCGGCATCCCGCTGCGTGCGATGCTGCCCGTGCGCCAGCTCGTCCGCAAGGTCGAGTGGAAGCAAAGCGCGGATGCGGGCCGTGCGCTCCGCCTCGTATCGGCTCTCCGTCGCCTCCAAAAGGCTGTTTACCTCCGTTTCCTCCGGCACGGCAAGGAAAAACAGTACGCCGCGCAGCAGCTCCCGCGCGGCTGCAGCCGGCACGGAGCTGCTTTCATTTGCGGTGTAAAGCGCGATCTGCCGCACGAGCAGCGCGGCGAGTTTTTCCTGCCACAGCCGCTCCTCGGCGTCCGTCAGCGGGCACGTCAGCTCATTCGTCATCGTCTCCCACCCTTCCCGTGCGCGCGAAGCGCAGCATCGCGCGGCCATCGAGATCGGCGATGCGGTCCGCGCAACCACCCGCCCAGCCGTTGTATAGCCGCGCCAACGCGGTGAGCAGCTCGTCGTCGCCGAGCCGTTCGCCGCACGCGCCCTTGAAGTGGTAGAACAGCTCCGTCAGTCCACCGAGCGCTTCCTCCCAGTTCTCCGGCCCGACATAGGGCGAGTCGCACAGCGCGGCCGCCAGCTTCGGCAGGATACCCTCGCCCAGCTCGATGCGCTCCGTCTCCCGCAGGGCTTCGGCGCGGCGCACCAGCAATCGTCCGCATTGCTCCGGCGTGAGCGTTAGGCCAAAGCGCTCCGTCACGGCGTTCCCGCGCAGCAGCGCCGCCTCGGTCTGCTGCGCGGACAGCGCGCCGAATATCATCAATTCATTCATCTCTTTTCACCTCGCCATGTTATCTACACCCCCGACGAGGAAAAGACAAGACTTGAAAAATCGCCCGAAATGTGGTAATATAGGACTCGTAAAAAACAAAAAAGTGCAGAAGAAAGCCGCCCATTCGGGCGGCTTTCCTTGCGGTTCGGTCTTTACTTGGCGGGGACGGTCAGGACCTGACCGATGTAGATGATATACGGATCGGCGATCTTGTTGGCCTCAGCCAGCTTGGTGTAGAGCGTGCCGGTGCCGTAGAGCTTGTAGGCGATGTTCCACAGGCAGTCGCCCGTGACGACGGTGTAGGTGTCGCCGGTGGGAGCCGGAGTCGGTTCGGGCTGAGGCTCGGGCTGCGGTTCGGGCTCAACGACCGGAGCGGTCTTGATGGTGATGCGGCCCTGCGGAGCGGCATACGCTGCACCGATGACACCCTTGAGCTCGGTGGTAACATATTCCATCACAGCCTCATCCAGAGGCACGCCGGTATCAAACTGAGCGGTAGCAGCAGCGAAGGCATAATAGGTGTCGCCGCCGGCGGCGCAGAAGTTATTGGTAACGACAGCATAGGTATCGTCCGCCTTGAACGCCTTGCCGTTGACGCTGTCGATGGTCACGCGGTTGATGCTCTTGGGCGCGTGATAGGTGGAGTCGGGATAGAGGTCGCCCGCATCAAATTCCTTGGCTGTATCAATGGTAAACTTGATGCCGGACACCTGCGGGAAGCCACCGATCGGCAGACTGTAGGTAGACGCCTCGAGAGCCTCGAGAAGCTGTGCGCCGGTAATGTAAACGACCGCAACGGTGTTGCCGAAGGGCAGCACGGTGTTGATGTCCTTCTTGGTGACATCGCCGACCTTGATGGCCGCGCGGATGCCGCCGCCGTTGGTGATGGCGACCACATGATCCGTATCGACCGTTAGGCCGTCCTTGTTCTGCAGGACCTTCCAAACCATCGCATCGGTGATCAGGTCGCCGTTGTTGGTCTCGCCGTCACGGTTGCCGTTGGGAGCCTTCGCGCCGTTGAGCTCAACCTCGCTCTTCGCAAAAACGGCGCCGTATTCGGCGTTGACACGATCCACGATAACCTTCGCCGCCGCGGCAACGGTCTCGTCCTTGGCGGTGTTCTCATCGATCGCAAAGAGGGAATTGCTCTCGATCTTCTTGGTAGCGTCATCGATGACGATCACGCCGATGTTTTCAAACGCCGTACCGGTGGACTGGATCGGTTCGCCGTTAGCGCCCTTATCCATCACGGTGTGAGAATGGCCGTCGATGATGAAATCAATACCCTTGACAGCGTTGTAAAGGTCATAGGAGGTATAAGGCTTTGACTCGGCGTCAACGCCCAGATGAGCCAGGCAGATAACAATGTCGGCATCCTTGAGCGCCGCGACCTGATCGGCAGCCGCCTTGGTGAAGGCGTCGCCGGTCGCAAAGGTCAGTCCCTTGATGAGCGCGGGGTTGGCCTTGGTCTGGGTCTCCGGAGTTTCCATGCCGAAGAAGCCGACCTTCACGCCGGACTTGGTCGTATAGGTATAGTTGGCGTCAAAGATGGTGGTGCCGTCCGCATTGAAAACATCCGCGCAGAGCACCTTGAAGCTGGCCTTGGCCATGTTCTCCTTGAGCTGAGCATAGCCATAGTCAAACTCATGGTTGCCGAGCGTAGCGACATTGTAGCCCGCAGCATTCATCATGGTGACCGCGTCGGCGCCCTTGGTGGTGCTGACATAGGTCGTGCCTTGGCTGTAGTCGCCGGCATCAACGAGGATGACCTCCGCGCCCTTGGCCTCATAGTCAGCCTTGAGTGCGGTGATGTAGGCATAGCCCTCGACTGCACCGTGAACGTCGTTGGTGTGCAGAACAACGGTCTTGCCCTCCATTGTTGCGGCAGGGGCCGACGTGACAACGACTTCCTCCGCGTTGACCGTCACGGCCAGGGAGAAGACCATCGCCAGAGTCAGCAGCAGGGACAAAAACTTGCGCATAGCTTTTTTCCTCCTGAATTTTTTGCCGGAGCGCTTGTCCGTATTGGGCGCACAGCTTCGGCAGGATATGTTTATTGTATCTTCTTTTCCGCTTTTGCACAAGCCGCATTCTCTCGCCATAATCACAGATTTTCACCGCGCTTTCTTGTCGCTTTTGCCGATTTCTCTTTTTCTGTGGAAATCGCAGCAAAAACGTGCTATGGTAAAGGTGTATGAATATTTTTCAGACAAAGGAGCTGAATGGATATGAAAAAACTGCTCAAGGGCGGCTTTGTCGTCACGCCCCGCGGCTCCCGCCGCGCGGACGTCCTGCTCGACGGCGAAAAGATCGCGCAGGTCGGCCACATCTCCCCTGCCGAGGCAAAAAGCGCCGAGGTGACGGACGTTTCCGGCTGCTACCTCTTTCCCGGCTTCATCGACGCGCACACGCACTTTGATCTCGACGTGTGCAATACGACCACCGCCGACGATTTCGCGTCCGGCACCCGCAGCGCCATCCGCGGCGGCACGACCACCATCATCGACTTCGCCTGCCCCAACAAGGGTGAGACGCTTGCCTACGGGCTCGACCTCTGGCACAAAAAGGCCGACGGTAAATGCTCGTGCGACTACGGCTTCCACATGACCATTGACGACTGGAACGAGGGCATCGAGGGCGAGCTGGACGATATGTTCGCCGCGGGCATCACGTCCTTCAAGATGTACCTCACCTATCCCGCCATGATGATCGGCGACGGCGCGGTGTATTCCGCGCTCAAGGCGCTGAAAAAGCGCGGCGGCATCGCGGGCGTCCACTGCGAGAACGCGGGCGTGATCGACGCGCGCATCGCCGAGCTGAAGGCCGCGGGCCGCGCGGCGGATGTTTCCGCCCACCCCGAGGCAAGGCCCGACTATCTCGAGGCCGAGGCGGTCGCGCGGCTGCTGCGCATCGCCGAGGCGGCGGACGCGCCGGTGATCATTGTCCACCTGACCAACCGCGAAGCGCTTGACGAGGTCGCCTTTGCCCGCGCCCGCGGGCAGAGGGTCTATGTCGAGACCTGTCCGCAGTACCTCGCCCTCGACGACGGCGTGTACTACGACACCAGCTGGTCCATGGCCGCGCGCTATGTCTGCGCGCCGCCCATCCGCGCCGAGGAAAATCAGCGCGCACTCTGGCGCGGACTGCGCCGCGGCGAGATCCAGACCATCTCCACCGATCACTGCTCGTTCACCCTCGCGCAGAAGGACATGGGCCGCGAGGACTTCACAAAGATCCCCGGCGGTCTGCCCGGCGTGGAGACGCGCGGCGAAGTCGTCTACACCTGCGGCGTCGCCGCAGGCAGAATGACCGTCGCCGGAATGTGCCGCGCCCTGTGCGAGAATCCCGCGAAGCTCTACGGGCTCTATCCCCGCAAGGGCGTCATCGCCGCGGGCTCCGACGCGGACATCGTGGTCTACGACCCCAAGGCAAGCCACATTCTCTCCGCGCGCGACATGGTCACCAAGGCCGGCTACACGCCCTTTGAGGGTCTGCGCACCGAGGGCGGCATCGCCAGGGTCTACCTGCGCGGCAGCCTGATGGTCGAGGACGGCAAGGTCGTCGGCGGCCCCGAGGGGCAATACCTCCGCCGCGGGCTCTGCACCCTCTGAACGGAACAAGAGAAGAAAAGAGGAACGCTTCCATGAATTTTCGTACCATTCTGTTTTCGCAGTATCCCGCGCTGTTCCTGCTCGCGGTGCTGTTTCTGATCGCGCACCTGCGTGTGCGCAAGACCTCTGCGGTCAAGTCGGTGCTGTGGGTCATTCTCTTCGGCGCGGCGCTCGCCGCGTCGGTGGTATGCTGCTTCCTCGGCATTCAGGCCGAGCTGTGGACGCTCAAAACGCTCATCGCGCTCGGCTTCTGGAGCTGGTTCGGCGTGGGGGTCGTGCTGCTCTTTCTCGTGCTGCGCGTCGTACACGGCATGGAAAAGCGCTCCAACCGGCGCAGGCTCGACAAGGCCATGAAGCAGGCGGAGAAGCAGAAGGAAGAGGAGGTCTCCCGCGCCCGCGCCGAGGGCGCCGCCGCCGAGCGTGAGCGTGCCGAGGCGGAGGCCGCCGCCCGTGCAGAGGAAGCCGCCCGTGCCGCGGCGGAAGCAGCTGCCGCGCAGGAAACGCAGGACACTCCTGCCCCGGAAGCCGCAGAAAGCGAGGTCTGAATATGGCTGCAGAACGTTCCGTCTCCAAGCGCGTGATTTATTTTGATATTCTTCGCGTTGTGGCGATCTTCGCTGTTGTCGCCGTTCACATTTCAGCGCAGCATTGGCTTGATGTCGATGTCAGCTCACGCGCATGGTTCGCCTTTAATCTGTACTGCACCACAGGCAAGTGGTCGGTTCCCATTTTCGTCATGATCAGCGGCGCGCTGTTTTTAGGCCGCGATACCACGATCCGTACCATACTGAAAAAGAATGTGCTGCGCATGGCCGGCGTATTCGTTTTCTGGTCGGGCTGCTACGCACTCATTAGCCTCATTTTTCGCCGCAGCCCGCTCTTTGATGTCCTTTCGCAATTCATCACAGGACATTATCACCTGTGGTTCCTCTACATGATCGTGGGATTGTATCTGCTCATCCCGCTGCTGCGTCCTATTGTTCAAAGCGAAACGCTCATGCGGTACTTCCTCCTGTTGGCGCTCATCTTCACCTTTCTTCTGCCTCAGCTTGCCCTGTTCTGCTCTTTTGTCTCGCCTCGGGTAAGCACGGTCATCAACACGGTAATCATGTACACCTACTGCTATTTTCCGCTCGGCCTTACCGTTTATTTTGTCGGCGGATACTATCTCAGCCGGAGGGAGTTCAGCCGCAGGGAGGAGATCATACTCTACTGCATCGGTGTCGCGGGGCTTCTTTTCTCTATATTCGCACCGGTCGTTCACGCCAAGGCGCAGGGTGCGCCCAGCGGGATTTTCTATAACTATAATTCAATCAATGTCCTGTTCACCAGTGTTCCCATCTTCGTCTTTGCCAAGCAACACCTAAATTTTTCGCACATAGGAGAACGGGCATACGCCATTCTCCGCAAGCTGTCCAAGTACAGTTTCGGTGTCTACCTTGTTCATCCGATGGTCATTGAGCTACTGCAACATTTCGGCATCGACACCTTCTTCTGCAACGCCTTTTTCTCCGTGCCGCTGCTCGCGGTCTTTGTGTTCGCGGTCTCCACGGCGATCTCCGCGCTGCTGAGCCGGATCCCCCTCGTCAACAAATACTTCGTCTGAGCGCAAAAGGAGCGCGGGCCAACGGTCCGCGCTCCTCTTTTCTGTTCTCGTTTACGCCTCGGTTTGGATGCCGCGCTTGGCAAACTCCTCGACCAGCAGGTCAAGGTCGTTCGGCAGGCTCATCGGCTCGCCGCAGAACTTGATGGCGTTGGCAACGTCCTTAAGGCCGTTGCCGGTGACAACGCAGACGACCGTGTCATTCGCGCCGAGCACGCCCTGCTCGCAGAGCTTCTTCACGCCCGCCGTGCCGGTCACGCCCGCCGGCTCGCCGAACACGCCGCAGGTGGTGCCGAGCAGCTTCTGCGCCGCCATGATCTCCTCGTCGGTCACGTTGACCACGATGCCGTTGGACTCGCGAATCGCCATGAGCGCCTTGTCCGCGTTGCGCGGCACGCCGACGGCGATGGAGTCGGCGAGGGTGTTCTCCTCCATCGGCTCCCAGGGCTTATTCTCCGCGATGGCGCGGTTGATGGGGTGACAGCCCTCCGCCTGCGCGGAAATGAGGCGCGGCAGCTTGTCGATAAAGCCGATGGCGTAGAGGTCCTTGAGGCCCTTCCACACGCCCGCGATGGTGCAGCCGTCGCCGACGGAGATGGCGAGATAGTCGGGCATCTTCCAGCCGAGCTGCTCGGCGATCTCGAGCGAGACGGTCTTCTTGCCCTCGGAGAGGTAGGGGTTGATGGCGGCGTTGCGGTTGTACCAGCCCCACTTGTCGATGGCCTTCTTGGAAAGCTCGAAGGTCTCCTCATAGTTGCCCTGCACGGAAATGACGTTCGCGCCGAAGGTCATCAGCTGCGCGACCTTGCCCTTGGGGGCGCGGGAGGGAACGAAAATGAAGGTCCTGAGACCCGCAGCGGCGGCGTTGCCCGCC
>DJRC01000034.1:0-14094 GCA_002437735.1 Oscillospiraceae bacterium UBA6370
AGCGTGAAGCCGAGGATCAGCGCACCGCCGACGAGCTGTGGCGCCGTGACCGGCTCACCGAGCACCGTCACCGAGACGATAACCGCCACGAGCGGATCCATGTAGCTCAGCAGAGCGACCTCCTGCCCCGGCAGCTCGCGCAGGGCGGAGAAGTACAGGCAGTAGGTCACGCCCGTGTGGAAGAAGCCCACGATGAGCAGACAGACCCAGCCGCGCGCATCGAGCGTCCCCAGCGATACGCCGCCAGTCGCGGCGACGTAGGGAATGAGAATGACGATGGCGGCTAAAAACTGCAGAAAGGTCCGCTGGATGCCCGCGACGCTTCGGATGAACTTATTGAGCAGAATGACCGCAGCGTAGAACGCCGCCGCGCCGAGGCCGAAGAGCACGCCCCGCACATCCGCGCCGCCGCGAAGCCCCCCGACGCCGATGACCAGCACCAGCCCCAGCGTGGACATCACGAAGCAGATGAGCTGCTTTCCTGTCAGCCTTTCGTGAAAGAGCAGAGGGCAGGCGGCGGTGACGAGCACGGGCGCAAAATAGTAGCTCAGCGTCGCGACGGACACGGTGGTGTAGCGGTAGGCCTCGAAGAGCAATATCCAGTTCACGCCCATCGCCATGCCGGAGAGGAGCAGCAGCGCGGCCTCGCGCCGGTTCGCGCGAAGCGCGAGCTTCTGTCCGCTCACGAGCAGATAGCCGCCGACGAGCAGCGCCGCCATCACCGCGCGGTAAAGCGCCAGCTCGCCCGAGGAAACGGAAATGCCGCGCACAAACGGCGCGAGCGTACCGAAGATAACGGCCGCGGCCGCAAGCATCCCGCGCGCCCTCCGCTGTTCCATGAGTCCTTCCTCCCTGCGCAAAAGAATGTCACCATTATAAAGGCTTCGCTGCAAAATGCAAGCTGCGGAACGCACAAATCGCGGCATTGAGGCGGCGGAAACGACAGCAAAAAGGGAGAGCTTCCGGCGGAAGCTCTCCCTTTTTCACACACAGCGCATTATTCCTTTTTCTGCGCATCCTCCGCGCCGTTCTTCTCCTTCCGCTCGCGCAGGATGCGCCCCACGCACACGAGCGCAAGGAGCGCCCACAGGGCGATGCCCGCCGTCCAACCCTTGAGGTAGCACCCGACCGCCATCAGAATGGTGAGCGGCAGAACGATATACAGCGTCCGAATTTTGATCATGGTTTCTTCCTCCCTGTTATTCCAGCTCGTCGAGCGTCATGGAAAAGCTCTCCATGCAGTGCTCCATGAAATAGTCTAGCTCCGGCAGGCCCATCGCGTCAAGCGCGGTGCGGGTCTGCTCGGCGGCGCGGCGGAACTCCGCGTTGCCTGCCTTGAGCTCCTCGACACATTTGATATAGGCCGAGAGCTTGTCCGCCGCCTTGACCAGCTCGAGCACCTCGCCGTCCGCGCAGTCGAGCACGTCGTCGTAGTCGGGTCTGAGCTCGTCGGGCAGCATGGCAAGGAGTCGACCGCAGGCGACCGCCTCGACCTTTTTGTAAGCGTCGCGGATCTCGGGCGCGTAATACTTGATGGGCGTGGGCATATCGCCGGTGATGATCTCGCTCGCGTCATGGTAGAGCGCGACCGCGGCGACCTGTCCCGCGTCAATCTGCCCGCCGTACACGCGGTTTCGGATCACCGCGAGCGCGTGCGCGAGCACCGCGACCATGTGGCTGTGCTCCTGCACGTTTTCGGAAAAGGTGTTGCGCATGAGCGCCCAGCGTGTGATGTAGCGCATCCGCGCGATGTAGGCAAAAAAGTGGCTTTTCATGTCTCCTCCGATTCCCCGCGCAGACCGTCGCCGTCGACGGCGGTGATGCGCACATTTTGCACGGTGTTATGTAGCCCCTTCACATCCACCGTGACGGGCATATAGTTCGGCGCGTGACCGATGCTGCCCTCTCCCCTGTCCTGCTCAAAGAGCACGGGGAAGGTCTTTCCCACGCAGCGGGCAAGATAGCTCTGGTGCATCCGCTCCGCGACGGCGGCGGCGCGCGTCGCGCGCTCCTCGCGCACGCTCATGTCCACCTGCGCCATCGCCGCGGCCTTCGTGCCGGGGCGGATGGAATAGGGGAAGATGTGCATGGCGGCGAAGCCGCACTTTTCGATGAAGGCGAGCGTCTGGCCGAACTCCTCCTCCGTCTCCTCGGGGAAGCCAGTGATGAGGTCGGTGGTAACTGCAGGATCGTCGAAATACTCCCGCAGCAGCTCCACGGACTCGTAATAGCGCGCGGTGTCGTATTTGCGGTTCATGCGCTTGAGCGTCGCGTCGCAGCCGGACTGCATCGAGAGATGGAAGTGCGGGCAGAGGGTCGGGAGCTTTTTCGCCCGCTCGCAGAATTCCCGCGTGACGGTGCGCGGCTCGAGCGAGCCGAGGCGAATGCGCATCTCCCCGCCCTCGCGGGCGATGAGCTCCAGAAGGTCGATGAGCGTCGTGCCGTCCTTGAGGTCGTGGCCATAGGAGGAGATCTCGATGCCGGTGACCACGAGCTCGCGGTAGCCCTGCGAGCGCAGAGCGCGCACCTGCTCCGCCGCCTTGTCCATCGGCAGCGAACGCACGGGGCCGCGCGCGTAGGGAATGATGCAGTAGGTGCAGAAGTTCACGCAGCCGTCCTCGACCTTGAGCATCGCGCGGGTGCGGTTCGCCATGCCGCCCGCCGGCAGCACCTCGAACGTGCGGCGGCGCAGCGCGTCGTCGATGTCCGCGACCGTCTCGCGCGTTTTCACGGTCTCCTCCAGCCGGTCAAGGAATCGCGCGCGGTCGTTCGTGCCCATCAAAAGGTCGATGCCGAGGCTCTTTGCCTCCTCCTCGTGCGTCTGGACGTAGCAGCCGCAGGCGGCAACCACCGCGCCGGGACTGTTCTTCCTCGCGCGGCGGATCATCTGGCGCGACTTCTTGTCGCTCACCGCCGTGACCGAGCAGGTGTTGATGATGTAGGCGTCGGCGGGAGACTCGAAATCCACCAGCTCGTGCCCGCGGGCGGTCAGCTCCTGCTCCATCGCCTGCGTTTCGTATTGATTCACCTTGCAGCCCAGGGTGTAAATACCGATCTTCATGCTTTCTCCTTGCTTTTCGTGGTTTTTCCGCATATAATCATACCATGTTTTTGCTTGATTGCAAGTGCAAAGAAAGGAATGCTTTGCTATGATCTATCTTGACCATGCCGCCACCACGCCCGTTGCGCGCGAGGTGGCGGATACGATGTATGACATTTTATTGAACGGCAGCGGCAACCCCAGCTCACAGTATCCCTACGGCGCTGCCGCGAAAAAGCGGCTGGAGGCGGATCGCGCGGTCATCGCCGCCGCGCTCGGCTGCAGGCCGGACGAGCTGTACTTCACCTCCTGCGGCACGGAGAGCGACAACTGGGCCATCCGCCTTGCCGCGCACCAGAACCGTCACGTCGGGCGGCACATCATCACCACCGCCGTGGAGCACAGCGCCGTGCTCGAGCCTTGCCGTCAGTTGGAGCAGGAGGGCTATGCCGTCACCTACCTCGTGCCCGACCGTCAGGGGAATATCACCGCGCAGCAGGTCGCGGACGCGCTGCGCGAGGACACGGCGCTCGTCTCCGTGATGCTCGTGAACAATGAGACCGGCTGCGTCTTTCCCGTCGCGGAGCTCGCGCGGCTTCTGCGCGAGCGCGGCTCCAGGGCGCTGCTGCACACCGACGCCGTGCAGGCGTTTCTGAAGGTCCCGTTCCGCGCGGACACGCTGGGCGCGGACCTCATTTCCGTCAGCGGGCACAAGCTCAACGCCCCCAAGGGCGTTGGTGCGCTCTACATTGGCCCGCGCTGCCGTGCGGTGCGCCCGCTTCTCGCGGGCGGCGGGCAGGAAAAGGGCCTGCGCTCGGGCACCGAGGCCACGGCGCAGATCGCGGGCTTCGCCAAGGCAGTCGAGCTGCGGCTGGAAGGCTATGAGGAAAAGCTCGCCCGCATGGCGGCTCTCAAGCAGTACGCGCTTGAGCAGCTTCTCTCCATCGACGGCGTGGTGCGCATCGGGAACGGCGCCGCTCCTCATATCCTCTCCGTCTCGCTCGTCGGCTACCCGAGCGCCAATGTCGTCACCGACCTCGGCGCACAGGGCATCTGCATCTCCGCCGGCTCGGCGTGCCACCGCGGCAAGCTCAGCCACGTCTACGCCGCGATGAAGCTCGACAAAAAGACCGCTGCGGGCGTTCTGCGCGTCAGCTTCGCGCCCGAGACGACCGAAGCGGACGTCGACGCGCTTGTCTCCGCCCTCCGCAGGCACAGGGAAACGCGTTTCCCCATGCTGTAATTTTTCCGCTTGAGGTCGCCCATGTTCTCCTATCTTCGTCAGCCCAAGGGCTTTTACCGGCGGCTTTTTCTGCTCGCCCTGCCCATCATCGTGCAGAATCTCATCACCACCTCGCTCGGCTTTCTCGATACCTTCATGGTCGGGCTGCTCGGCAGCGAGCAGATGTCCGCCGTCACGGTGGCGAATGTGCCCATCTTCATCATCCAGCTCATCGTCTTCGGACTACAGAGCGGGTCGAGCGTGCTCATCAGCCAATACTGGGGCCGCGGCGACCGTGAGAGCATCAACCGCGTCATCGGCATCGGCTTGTGCATCGCCGGCAGCGTCTCGACGCTCTTCGCGCTCATCATGGCGTTCTTTCCCGAGGGTGTTCTGCTGCTGGTGACGGACAATCTCCGTCTCGTCGCGATCGGCACGCCCTACATCCGCATTGTCGGCTTCTCGTATATCCTCAATTCCCTCTCGTCCATCTACATCGGGATGCAGCGCAGCATCGAAAATCCGCGCTTCGGGATGCTGGTGTTTGGCGCGTCCATGCTCTGCAACACCGTGGGCAATTATGTGCTCATCTTCGGCAAACTCGGCTTCCCCGCGCTCGGCGTCACGGGCGCGGCAGCTGCCACGCTGCTCTCGCGCGTGGTAGAATTCGCGCTTGCCTTCGGCTATGCCCTGCGCTGCACAACCGTGCCGCTCCAATGGAGCGCCCTTCTCCGCCCGGGCCGCGAGATGCTGCGCCGCTTCGTGCATTACAGTGCGCCGGTGCTGGCGAACGAAACGCTCTGGGGCGTGGGCTACTCGCTCATCACCGTCATCATGGGCCACATGGCCGCGAGCGGCGACCTCATCGCCGCCTACACCGTGGCGGGCAGCATCGACAAGCTCTCCACCGCCGGCATCTACGGCATTGCCAACGCAGCTGCCGTCATCGTCGGCAAGGAGATCGGCACGGGCAGCCGCCGCGAGAGCGTCGTGCGCATCGGCAAGGCCGTGTGCTTCACAGCATTCCTTTTCGCGCTCGTCCTCGGCGGCGTGGAGCTTTTGGCCTTTTTTACGCTGCTCCGGCCGTATGTGCTGCCGCTTTTCTCCCTCTCGGCGGGCGCGGCGGCGATGTGCACGGTCATGGTGTACTGCTACGCAGGCGTGATGCCGCTCCACGGCTTCTCGTCCACGATGGTCGTGGGCGTGCTGCGCGGCGGCGGCGACGTGCGCGCCTCGCTGCTCATCGACAACTTCCCCCTCTGGTGTGTGGAGCTGCCGCTGATGTGCCTGCTCGGTCTTGTCCTCAAGGTGCCGAACGAGATGTTCTGCCTGTGCATCGCCATCGAGCACCTGGCAAAGACCCCCGTCGGACTTTGGCGCATCCACAGCGGCAAATGGGTGCACGACATCACACGAAGCGAATAGAAAACCGCTGCCGGACTCCGTGTGAGTCCGACGGCGGTTTTCCTTTTGTTCTCTTATGCTTTTCCGGTGTAATTGACGCGCTTGCCCTCGCCGGTCTCCGCTTCCATTCCGGCTTCGACCGTCAGTGGATCTGTTTCCTGTGACAAGAGGCATACCGTCTCCACATGGTCGGCGCGGGGGAAGAGGTCGACCGCGCAGGCGCGCACGGCGCGGTAGCCGAGGGCGGCAAAGCGCTTCACGTCCCGCGCCATCGTCGCGCTGTCGCAGGAGACATACACCACGCGCTCCGGCTGCATCCGCGCAATGCTTTCCACCACAGCCTCCGCCAGTCCCTTGCGCGGCGGGTCGACGGTGATGACGTCGGGGCGCAGCCGCTCGCGCGCGAGCTTGGCTGCCACGTCGGAGGCATCGCCGCAGAAGAATTCGGCGTTTTTCACGCCGTTGCGCGCGGCGTTCTCCCGCGCGTCGCCGATGGCCTCCGGCACGATCTCCGCGCCAAGGACGCGCTTCGCGTGGGACGCAAGCGCGAGCGTGATGGTCCCCGCGCCGCAGTAGAGGTCGAGCACCGTCTCCTCCCCCGTGAGCTGCGCATACTCGATGGCCTTGGCGTAGAGCCGCTCGGTCTGCTCGTGGTTGACCTGATAGAAGGACGGCACACTCAGCCGGAACACTCTCCCGCAGAGCACGTCCTCCAGCCGGTCGGCTCCCCAGAGCGTGCGGTAGCGCTCGCCGAGAATGACATTGTCCCGCCGTGTGTTCTCGCCGAGCACGATGCCCACCGCCCGCGGGCAGGCGCGGCGCAGCCGCTCGACCAGCTCCGCCTCAAGCGGCAGCTTTTCCCCGTTCACCAGCAGGCAGATCAGACACTCGCCCTTTGTGTTCGAGCGGACATAGACATGGCGCAGAAGCCCGCGCCCTGTCCGCTCGTCGTAGCCCGCCGCGCGGAAATCGCGCATATACTGTCGCACGGCCTCCGCCGCGGCGTCGGCCTCCGGCTTCACCAGCAGACATTCCCGCGTGTCGATGACCTCGTGCGTGCGGGCGCGGTAGAAGCCGATCCTTCCGTCCGGCGAGACGGGATACTGCGCCTTGTTGCGGTAGCGCCGCGTCTCCGCCGCGCCTAAAATCTCCTCGACCTCGACCCCGCTCCCGCCGATGCGCGCGAGGTTATCCTGCACACGCCGGCGCTTGAGGGCAAGCTCCTCGGCATAGTCCATGTGGCGGTAGGTGCAGCCGCCGCAGCGCGGGAAGTACGGGCAGTCCGGTTCAATGCGCTGCGGCGAGGCTGCAAGCACCTCGAGCACCTTGGCAAAGGCCGCAGACTTCAGCACCTTCAGAACAAGAACGCGGCAGACCTCGCCGCGCAGCGCGCCGGACACAAAGATGACAAAGCCGTCGATGCGCGCGACGCCCGCGCCCTCGCCCGAATAGCCCTCGATGGTAACGGTGTATTCCTGATTTTTCGTGACAGCCATAGCGTTTTCCCCGAAAAAGGGCGCGGAGTCCCGCGCCCTTTCCTTTTATTTTATTTGAAGCGGTCGATCAGCGCGGTGATCTGACCGGTAAAGGCGGTGATCTCCTTGTTCGAGCGGCCCTTGAAGTGACGGACGAGCTCAAGCAGCGCTTCGCCCGCAGCGAGCAGCTTGCCGTAGAGGTTGTCCGCGCGGCTGGCCTGCATCGTGCGCTTGCGCTCGGAAATGTAGCCCTCGCTGAGCATCACGCCGGCGGCGAGGTCGTAGCTCTCGGTGAACTTCGCCGCGTGGGCGGAGAAGCCGAGGGAGCACAGCTCGTCCGCGAACACGGGCGCCACGTCCGCGTCGCCGTGGACGACAAAGACGTGCGCGGGCTTGGGATCGAAGGACTTGATCCAGCCGATCAGATGGTCGTGGTCGGCGTGGGAGGAAAGGCCCTGAAAATTCACGACCTTCGCCTTCACCGCGATCTCCTCGCCGAAGAGCTTCACGCTCTCCGCGCCGTCGAGCAGCTTGCGGCCCAGCGTGCCGGGCGACTGGAAGCCGACGAACACCACCGCGCTGTTCGCGCGCCAGAGGTTGTGCTTGAGGTGGTGGCGGATGCGGCCCGCGTCGCACATACCGGAGGCAGAAATGATGATCTTGGGCGTTTTATCCATGTTGAGCATTTTCGATTCCTCGCTCGTCTCAACGAGGTGCAGGTTCGGGAACGAGAACATGTGCGTGCCGTCCTTCACCAGCTCGAGCGCGGCCTCGTCGAGGTAACCGTGCAGGTCGCCGCAGAACACCGTGGTCGCAGCCTTGGCGAGCGGCGAGTCGATATAGACCGGAAAATCGGGCACAGACTTCACGAGTCCTTGATCCTTGATCTCGCGGATGAAGTACAAAAGCTCCTGCGTGCGGCCCACGGCGAACGACGGAATGACGACGTTGCCGCCCTTGCCGAGCGTCTCGTCGATAATCTCGGCCAGCTCGTCGGTGTAGCTCCACACCTCGGTGTGGTTGCGGTCGCCGTAGGTGGACTCCATCACCACATAGTCCGCTTTCTTCAAAAGCTGCGGGTCACGGATGATGGGCTGGTCGACGTTGCCGATATCGCCGGAGAAGACGAGCGTCTTGTGCACGCCGCCCTCGTCGAGCTCGAGCGTGATGCTCGCGCTGCCGAGCAGGTGGCCCGCGTCGGTGAAGGTGGCCGTCACGCCCTCGCACAGCTCGACCGTCTGGCCGTACTCGCAGGTGGTGACATACTTGAACACATTCATCGCGTCCTCGGCGGTGTAGAGCGGCTCGACCGGCTCGCGGCCCGCGCGCTCGCCCTTGCGGTTCTGATACTCGGCGTCGCTCTCCTGAATGTGGGCGGAGTCGAGCAGCATGATGTGCATGAGGTCCGCCGTTAGGCGGGTGGTCAGAATGCGGCCCGTGAAGCCGCGCTTGATCAGCAGCGGGATGCGCCCCGTGTGGTCGATGTGCGCGTGGGTGACGAGCAGAATGTCGATGTCGCCGGGGTTAAAGGCGAACATGCTGTTATCCAGCTCGTCGCGTCCCTGCTGCAATCCGCAGTCCACCAAGATGCGCTTGCCGTTGATCTCCAGACAGTGGCACGAGCCGGTCACGCAGCGGTCCGCGCCGTAAAAATGCAGTTTCATCGTAAAAACCTCCGATGTCCTTCGCTGTGGGTTTCTTGCTTCGTGGTGCTTCTATCTTAACACACGCCGTCCCCGCTTGCAAGGCGCACAGGCACCATATTGTGCGGAAATTTACCGTCCGTTCATATTCCCGCGTATTTTTCCTTTGCATATCCGGGCGGGGCGTGCTATACTATAGAAGTATTTTTATGCCTTTCGGCAAAAGTATTTTCATTTTCCGTGAAAGGAAGTTTTTGATATGGGACTGATCACCAAGCTCTTCGGCACCTACTCCGAGCGGGAGCTCAAGAGCATTTATCCGATCGTTGACAGGATCGAGGCGATGGCGGACGAGTACCGCGCCCTGACGGACGAGGAGCTGCGCGCCAAGACGCCGGAATTCAAGGCGCGGCTCGCCAACGGCGAAACGCTCGACGACATTCTGCCCGAGGCGTTCGCCGCCGTGCGCGAGGCCGCGGGCCGCGTGCTCGGGCTCTATCCCTACCGCGTGCAGCTCATCGGCGGCATCGTGCTCCATCAGGGGCGCATCGCCGAGATGAAGACCGGTGAGGGCAAAACGCTCGTCGCCACTCTCCCCGCCTACCTCAACGCGCTCACCGGAAACGGCGTCCACATCGTCACCGTGAACGACTACCTTGCCAAGCGCGACAGCGAGTGGATGGGCAAGGTGCACCGCTTCCTCGGTCTGAGCGTGGGCCTGATCGTCCACGACCTCACGAGCGACGAGCGCCGCGCGGCCTACGCCGCCGACATCACCTACGGCACCAACAACGAGATGGGCTTCGACTACCTGCGCGACAACATGGCGCTCTTCTCCTCCGAGCTGGTGCAGCGCGGCCACGCCTTCGCCATCGTGGACGAGGTGGACTCCATCCTCATCGACGAGGCGCGCACGCCGCTCATCATCTCCGGCATCGGGCAGAAGTCCACGGAGATGTACAGCCGCACCGAGGCTCTCGTCGCCCGCTTCCGCAAGAAGGTCATCGCGGAGACGGACGAGAAGGAGGAAGAGGACGTCAACGTCGACGCCGACTACATCGTGGATGAAAAGGCCAAGACCGCGACGCTCACCGCGCGCGGCATCGCCAAGGCTGAGCAGTATTTCGAGATCGAGAACCTCTCCGATCCCGAGAACTCCACCATCGCCCACCACATCAACCAGGCCATCAAGGCGCACGGCACGATGAAGCGCGACATCGACTACGTCGTCAAGGACGGCGAGGTCGTCATCGTCGACGAGTTCACGGGCCGACTGATGTTCGGCCGCCGCTACAGCGAGGGTCTGCATCAGGCCATCGAGGCCAAGGAGCACGTCACGGTCGCCCGCGAGAGCAAGACGCTCGCGACCATCACCTTCCAGAATTATTTCCGCCTTTACAAGAAGCTCTCCGGTATGACCGGTACGGCGCTGACCGAGGAAGAGGAATTCGGCACCATCTACAACCTCGACATCATCGAGATCCCCACCAACCGTCCCATCGCGCGTATCGACGACCCCGACGTGGTGTACAAGACCGAGGCGGCAAAGTACCGCGCGGTCATCGCGCAGGTCAAGGAATGCCACGCCAAGGGCCAGCCCGTGCTGGTCGGCACGGTGTCCATCGAAAAGAACGAGCACCTGTCCTATCTGCTCTCCCGCGAGGGCATCAAGCATAATCTGCTCAACGCGAAGAACCACGAGAAGGAAGCTGAGATCGTCGCGCAGGCCGGTAAGCTCGGCGCGGTGACGGTCGCCACCAACATGGCGGGCCGCGGCACCGATATCATGCTCGGCGGCAACGCCGAATACATGGCCAAGAACGACCTGCGCAAGGCTGGGCTCTCCGATGAGCTGATCGCCGAGGCGACCGGCTACGCCGAGACCGACGATCAGGATATCCTCGACGCCCGCGCGCTGTTCGCCGAAGCGCTTGCCAAGCATAAGGAAGAAATTTCCGGCGAGGCCGACCGCGTGCGCGAGGCCGGCGGATTGTTCATCATCGGCACCGAGCGCCACGACTCCCGCCGCATTGACAATCAGCTCCGCGGCCGTGCCGGCCGTCAGGGCGACCCGGGCGAGACGCGCTTCTACCTCTCGCTCGAGGACGATCTGCTGCGCCTGTTCGGCGGCGAGCGTATCACGAACCTCATGGACCGCATGAACCTCGACGAGGACACGCCCATCGAGAACAAGATGCTCTCGAAGTCCATCGAGAACGCGCAGACCAGCGTCGAGTCCCGCAACTTCCAGTCCCGTAAGGCGACGCTTGAATACGACGACGTGATGAACAAGCAGCGCGAGATCATCTACGGGCAGCGTAAGCAGGTGCTCGACGGCCGCAACCTCAAGGATACCATCTTCGGCATGATCCGCAGCGGCATTTCCAATCAGGTCACGCTCCACTCCGGCGAGCACGGTACGCTCGACGAGGACGGCGTGCGCGAGATCCTCGGCAGCCTCGAGGGCATGTACTTCCCGCGCGGCATGGTCACCGAAACGCCCGCCGAGCTCGCCGCCATGGGCGAGGACGAGCTGACGGAGCTGTTCTTCAACGCTGCCGTCACCACCTACGAGCGCAAGGAGGAGGCCGTCACCTCCTCCATCATGCGCGAGCTCGAGCGCGTGGTGCTGCTGCGCGTGGTCGACGAATACTGGATGGACCATATCGACGCCATGCAGGAGCTGCGTCAGGGCATCCGCCTGCGCGCCTACGCGCAGGTCAACCCCATCGACGCCTACAAGAAGGAATCCCTCGAGATGTTCGAGGAGATGATCTCCGCCATTCAGGACGAGACCGTGCGCCGCATCTTCTCCGCCCGCATCAAGAGCGAGGCCGAGGTCAAGCGTGAGCGCGTGGCCGAGGGCATTGTCGCCACCACCGCGGGCGACGGCAGCGTGAAGAAGCAGCCGCGCAAGGTGCAGAAGATCGGCCGCAACGATCCCTGCCCCTGCGGCAGCGGAAAAAAGTATAAGCAGTGCTGCGGACGGTAACGGACGCAGTCTGCTGATACGCGGCATACGAGCGGTTGCCGCGTCAGCGGCGAGCGAGCTGCCATCCGGCATTTTTTGCGCTGCACAGCAGCACGGAAATAAGCAGTGCTGCGGACGGTAACGACAAAAAAGGGGGTATTCTCTTTCCGAAAGAGAATACCCCCTTTGAAACCCCAAGAGAACGCAAGGGGCGCCGCCCCTTGACCCTCGAGCTGCCGCTGTCGTATCGCCAGCCGGCAACGGTATGCTCGTGTTTTTTGAAACGATTTGACCTGCTTCTCTTTCCGCTCAGCCGCTCCTGCGGCGGGATGGGGCAAGAGGTCGTCGCGCAAACAAATTTGCATCGGTCAGGCACACAGGGGGCGCTGAATATGGTCGAGTCAAAAATCTACATTGGGCTGAACGATCTGTCGACGAACACACAGCTCTTTGAAAACGAAAAGTATATCAGGGTGCTTCGCAATGTATGCTATTCCTACAAGGTGCCTTTTTCCTTTCAGGTGCAGGAGGGCGGATATATTTACGAAAACGGAGAATACGCCCGGGAGACCAGTCTGGTCCTCACCCTGATCGACGTTGATAAGGCCGTTGTGAAGGATATTGCCAAGGACCTGTGCGCCTTCTTCCATCAGGAGTCCGTTCTGGTCACCGAAAACCGGCTGCAGGCGCATTTCGTCCGCGAAACATTGGAATACGGCGGCGAGGAATCCCTGTGAAGGCATTCCGGCAAGCCGGAATTTGTAAAGGAAAGCATTCATGAATTTAGAAAAAATCGAGAAAAACGGCTCCGTCTGCGCGGTCGTTCGCAGCGACGAGATCGTAATCACAGATGCGCAAGCCTCACTCGACCTGCTGATGACAGCAAAGTACGACGTTGGAACGAAGAATATCGTGATCAGCAAGAAGCTGATAAATGAAGATTTCTTTATCCTCCGTTCCGGTCTCGCGGGCGACATTCTCCAGAAATATATAAACTATGGCGGGCGGATCGCTATCTATGGCGATTATTCTCATTACACCAGCAAGCCGCTGCATGACTTCATCTATGAGAGCAACAAAGGGCATGACGTGTTCTTTGCCGCGACCGAGGAGGAAGCGGTAGAATGCTTATGCAGATAGCTTCCCGTTCACCGCAGTCTGCCGCGTGATTGCCTTTGAATACCCCAGCTGATAACCTACTCGTGTCTATCGTTACGGGCTTACACTGCAAATCTGAATTACTGGAGGTAAGAATGAATAAACAAGAGGTTTTCAAGAAGTGCCTTTATGCCGGAGTAATGGGAATTTTAACCGTTCTGCTTTGCTTGATCGTTTCCGATGACTTATTGGGACTAAATTCCCCTCCCGCACGGAGTCAGATCGGGCATTATGTTTTCTGGGTAAGCCTGATCGGCCTACCGTTGTTATTTTACAAGCTCGTTTCTTGGCGGTATACATTGCTGAATATCCCCCTTTATTTTTTACTCTACTTTCCCGTCTATGAGCTGTGCGGCCTTAAACATACCCATTTATTTCTCGAAACAGCTGGGTTTATCAGTTTTCCGGTATGGTTCGGAGCAATATTGGTCACCGCCTGTTTTTGGGGGATGCAAAGCCTTGTATATCTGATCTGCCATACCGCTCTCCATTTATTGAAAAAGCTGCGATAGCTTCCCGCTCACCGCAGTCCCCGCCGCGCCATGCGCGGCAAATTTCCCCGCGCCGCAGGCGCAAAAGGAGGTCCCTTATGTCCTTTACCGAACACAACGTCAACGGTGTGATCTTCGACACCGCCGGCACGCTCTCCGTCGGCGGCGTGCGCCACGCCTTCACCACCCGTCACGGCGGCGTGAGCCCCGCGCCGTTCGACTCGCTCAACCTTGCGAGCAACCGCGGCGACCGCGAGGAAAACATTTTGGAGAACTACCGCCGCCTCGGCGCCGCCGTCGGCTTCGATGCCTCGCGCGCCGTCGGCTGCCGCCAGATCCACTCCGACCTCGTGCGCGTCGCGCGGGAGGAGGACACCGGCAAAATTCGCTGGGACGAGCGCCCCTACGACGCCGACGCGCTCATCACGAACGTGCCGAACCTGCCGCTCTTTGCCTACGGCACGGACTGCTGCATGATCACGGTCTACGACCCGACCTCGCGCTCCATCGCCGCCATTCACGCCGGTTGGCGCGGCACGGCAAGCGGCATCGTGCTCAAGGCGCTCGTCACGATGATGAGCCTTTACGGCGCGGATCCCTACACGATGCGCGCGGCCATCGGCCCCGCCATCGGCAAGTGCTGCTTTGAGACCGACGGCGACGTGGCCGACGCCTTCCGTGAGCTCATGG
>DJRC01000034.1:14110-36290 GCA_002437735.1 Oscillospiraceae bacterium UBA6370
TGCCTTCCACGAGCTCATGGACCCCGCCGTGGACGAGCGCATCGAGCGCCGCGGCGACAAGTACCACATCGACCTCAAATCCATCAACCGCCTGTGGCTGCTGCGCAGCGGGCTGGACCCCTCGCGCATCGACGTACACCCCGACTGCACCAAATGCCGCCCCGACCGCTACTGGTCGCACCGCGGCATGGGCGGCGAGCGCGGCGGCATGGCGGCGGTCATCGCCCTAACGGAGGACGCCCTGTGACGGGGCGGCTGAGGGCGCTCGCGCTCGCGCTGGTCCTCGTGCTCGCGCTGACCGGCTGCTGGGAGGCCGAGCCGGAGCCGGACGACTTCTGGAACGATGACCTGTCCTCCCCGTCAAAGGAGGAGCCGCAGCGCGAGCCGGCGCAGATCACCGACTTCACCCTGCCCTACCTTTCGGGTCAGGCCTTTGACCCCGTGACCTGCATCGACGGCGTACAGCAGACCGTCGGCGCGCTGCTCTATGAGCCGCTCTTCACGCTTGACAATGCCTTTGCGCCGCAGCCTGTGCTGTGCGAACGCAGCAGCTGCGACGCGGACACGCTGACGTGGACCTTCGCGCTGCGCGGCGACGCGGTCTTTTCCGACGGCACACCCCTCACCGCGAACGACGTGCTCGCGGCCTACCGCCGTGCGGCGGAGTCCGCGCGCTACGGTGCGCGCTTCGCGAACGTCGCCTCGATGAAAGCACAGGACGCGCATACGCTGGTCATCACGCTGACGCAAGCAAACGCCAGCTTCCCCGCCCTGCTGGACATTCCCATCGTCAAGGCCGGCACAGAGAACGGCCTCGTTCCGCTCGGCACCGGCCCCTACGTCTACACGGACGGCACGGACGGCGCGGCGCTGACCGTGAATCCCCATTGGCAGGGCAGTTCCCTGCCGCTCGAGCGCATCGCGCTCGACGCGGTCAAGGACAACGACACCGCGCTGAGCCGGTTCGCCTCCCGCAGCGTCCACTTCCTCTGCCTCGATCCGACCGGCACCGGCGCACGGACGGTCGGCGGTGCGGTGGAGTCTACCGACGTGCCGACCACGGCGATGCAGTACCTCGGCTTCAACCTAAGCCGTACTCCGCTCGGCGACACCGCGGTGCGCCGCGCGATGAGCGGCGTGATCGACCGCAGCACGCTCGTCTCCTCCCTGCTCTCCGGTCACGGCACGGCGGCGCAGCTTCCCATCGCGCCGCAGGACGCGGACTATCCGAAGGCATACGAATACCGCACCACGATGGAGGAATACGCCGCCGCGCTGGAGGCCGCCGGCGTGACCGCCGCGCGCCCGCGCAGCTTGACGCTGCTGGTGAACGAGGAAAACGCCTTCCGGTGCGCGGTCGCCGAGAGCCTCTGCGCCCAGCTCACGACCGCCGCGCTGACGGTCACGGTGCGCGAGCTGCCGTGGGGGGAATACGCCGCTGCGCTGGAGGCCGGCGACTTCGACCTCTATCTCGGCGAGGTGCGCCTGACCGCCGACTGGGACGTGGGCGCGCTGCTCGATGCCGGCGGTGCGCTGAACTACGGCGGCTTTGCGAGCGAGCAGCTCTCCGCCCGGAACGACGCGCTCCTGCTCGGTGGGAACGCCTCCGCCGCGCGGTACGCCGAGGGCTTTGCCGAGGAAACGCCCTTTGCGCCGCTGCTCTTCAAATCCAAAACGGTGCTCACGCCCTCCGGTCTCGCGGACGGCATGACCCCAACAGCTTCCGATCCGTTTTACGGCTTCGCGGATTGGAGCTTCCACCTCTCCGGCTCGGAGAGCTGAGCGCTTATCCCGCAGATAAAAAAGCGTTCCGCGACCGAAAACAGGTCGCGGAACGCTTTTTTCAACACACAGGGTCGGTTTTGGGCTCAATACTGGCGCACGACGGCAACGACCTTGCCGAGCACCTCGCACTCCCGCCCGTCGATGGGCTGGTAGTCGGGGTTCGCGGGCAGGAGCCAGATCTCGCCGTTCTGCTTTTTGAAGGTCTTGACCGTGGCCTCGTCCCCGATGAGGGCAACGACGATCTCCCCGTTGTTGGCGGTCTGCTGGCGGCGGACGACGACCAGATCGTCCGGCAGGATGCCGACGCCCAGCATGGATTCGCCGCGCACGCGCAGGGCAAAGAACTCGCCGCTGCGGCTGCCGGTATCAAAGGTCAAGTAATCCTCCACGCACTCCTGCGCAAGGATGGGGCTGCCGGCGGCGACATTGCCGACGATGGGGATGCGGTTCTCCCGCGCGTCCCGTTCCTCCATGAAGTCAACGGCGTTCGACGGCGCCGCGGGAGCGGCAGAAACGGCAGGCGCGGTCTGCGCCTCGCCCTTGAGCCGGATGGCGCGGCCCTTGCCGGCATCATGCTCCAGATAGCCCTTTTCCTCCAGATTCAGGATATGGAAATGTGCGGTGGACGGGGACTTAAAATTCAGCTCTGCACAGATCTCGCGCACAGAGGGCGGATAGCCCCACTCGGTCATGAATTGGGCGATGTAATCGTAGACCTTCTGCTGCATTTTGGTCAGTTTTTTCATGGTCCGCTGCCTCCTTATCGGATTCTTTTTTGTATTATAGCACAGCGGTTTCAAGAATGCAACGACCGTTTGAGTGTTTTTTGGTTTTTTTCTCCCCCGCTCTGCATTGACACCGACGGCGGGGCTATGTAAAATAGGATCAGACTTTTATGTAACGAGGTATTTTTATGTCTGTTTCCTTCCGCGGGACCGAAAACTACGTCGCCTCGCCCGAGCTGATGGGCGCGGTGGACATCGCCGTGGCGCTGCAAAAGCCGCTGCTCATCAAGGGCGAGCCCGGCACGGGCAAGACCATGCTGGCGCAGGCCGTCGCCGACGCGCTGGGCAAAAAGCTCATCATCTGGAACGTGAAATCCACCACCAAGGCGCAGGACGGCCTGTACGTTTACGATGTGGTGCAGAGATTGTACGACAGCCAGTTCGGCTCCGCCGGCGTGGACGATATCGCAAAATACATCAAGCTCGGCAAGCTCGGCGAGGCATTCTCCGCCGACGAGCAGGTGGTTCTGCTCATCGACGAGGTGGACAAGGCCGACCTCGAATTCCCGAACGACCTCCTCTGGGAGCTGGACAAGATGGAATTCTACATCCCCGAGACGAAAGAAACGGTCAAGGCCAGACAGCGCCCCATCGTCATCATCACGTCCAACGCGGAGAAGGAGCTTCCCGACGCCTTCCTGCGCCGCTGCATCTTCCACTACATCGCCTTCCCCACGCAGGAGCAGATGGAGAAGATCATCCGCGTCCACTTCGACCATCTCGACGAAGCGCTGCTCGCGCAGGCGATGCAGGCGTTCTACTGGCTGCGCTCGATCGACAGCATCGAGAAAAAGCCCTCCACGAGCGAGCTGGTCGACTGGCTCCGCGCGCTCGAGCTCGGCGGCGTCGATCCCGCGCGCATCACGCGCGAGATCCCCTTTGCCGGCGTGCTGCTCAAGAAGGACAAGGACATCACGGCGATGCAGCGCCGGATGCGGTAAGCCCATGTTCGTCGGATTTTTCTACCTGCTGCGTCAGCGCGGCTTCGGCGTTTCGCTCAACGAGTGGATGACGCTCATGGAGGGGCTGCTGCTCGGCCTGCACCGCTCGACGCTGACGGGCTTTTACGACCTCTGCCGCGCCGTGCTCGTCAAGAGCGAGGCGGACTACGACAAGTTCGACGCGGCGTTTCTGGAGTATTTCAAGGACGTTCCCTTTCCCGAGGAGCTGCTGCCGGACGAGCTGATGGACTGGCTCAACCACCCGAAAAACGCGCTTGAGGAGTTCCGCGCTTTCCTGCGCGAGCAGGGCTACGCGGAAAAGAGCATCGACGAAATCCTCAAGATGTTTGAAGAACGCCTCCGCGAGCAGACCGAGGAGCACAACGGCGGCTCGTACTGGATCGGCACGGGCGGCTACTCCAACTTCGGCAACGCCGGCCACAGCCCGCAGGGCATCCGCGTCGGCGGCGAGAGCATCTACCGCCGCGCCTTTCAGGTCGCGGGAGAGCGAAAGTACCGCGATTTCCGGCGCGACAACACGCTCGATATCCGCCAATTCCAGATGGCGTTCCGCCTGCTGCGGCAGTATTCCGACCGGTCGCTCGGCGACAAGACGGAGTTCGACGTGGACGGCACCATCCGCGATACCTGCGACAACGCCGGCACACTCAAGGTCCGCTGGAAGCGCCCGCGGCGCAACACCGTCAAGGTGCTGATGCTGATGGACTCCGGCGGCTCGATGAGCTACTATTCCAACCTCTGCTCCATGCTCTTTCAGGCGGCGCGGCAGTCCAATCACTTCAAGGAGCTGCACGTCTACTACTTCCACAACTGCGTCTACTCGCGCGTCTACACCGATCCGCGGATGTACCGCGAGCACGGCGTTTCCACTGAGTGGCTGCTGAAGAATTTCGGCAGCGAGTACAAGGTCATTTTCGTCGGCGACGCGCTGATGGATATGTACGAGCTGATGGAAAAGCGCTACGATTATTTCGCCGGCAGCGGCTCGCTTTCCGGCATGGACTGGCTCAAGCGCTTCAAAGAACAGTACGGCCATCTCATCTGGCTCAATCCCGAGGAGCCGCCGCGCTACGGCGGCTATTGGGGGCAGAGCTACGGCCACATCGCGCGGCTCATTGATATGTACCCGCTGAGCGTGGATGGACTCGAGCGCGGCATGAAAAAGCTGCTGGTGAGCAAATAACGCAGCAAAAGGGACCGTTCTCCTCCGCAGAGAACGGCCCCTTTTTCCCATCTCTTTACTTTGCCAGCTCCGCGTACTCCGGCGCCTCCGCCGTGGCGGGGGCGATGGCGGGGCTGGTATCCCTCGCCCACTCGAGCGCGTGCTCGCAGAACATCCGCGTGATGGTGGACGGCTGCGCCGCCGCGCTCGTGACGATGGCGATGTCGCGGTAATACGGCTCGTCGAGCGGCTTTTTGATGATGCCGTGGCGGTTGGGGTGCAGGATCAGATCATGCACCACGCTGATGCCCAGCCCGCACTCAACCATCGCGAGGATGGCGAAGTCGCTGCTGACCTCGAACTTGATGCGCGGGGACTGCCTGAGATGCTCGAGAAAGAGGTTGATCTCGTAATCCTGCTCCTCCTTGAGGCTGATGAAATCCTCGTCCGACAGCCGGCTGACGGGGAAGCATTCCGCGTCGCGCAGCGGATGGTTCGGCGGCAGGATAACCGTCAGCGAGTCGCGCAGCAGGAAGGTCGTATCGAATTCCTTGGCGCAGGGGAGGGCGAGAAAGCCGCAGTCGATCTGCCCGCGGCGCAGCCAGGTCGCGATCTGGTTGTACTCGCCGTTGAAGATCTGGAAGCGGATATTGGGGTATTTTTCGTGGAAAGACTTGATCATCAGCGGCATCCAGCCGGTCGCCATGCTGGTGAACGCGCCCACGCGGATCAGGCCGCTCTGCAGCCCGTGCAGCTCGCCGACGGCAAAGCTGAGCTCCTCCTGCCCCTTGACGATGGACTGAAGGATGGGCAGCAGCTGCGTCCCCTCCGAGCTGATCTCGATGCCCGAGCGGTTGCGCGTGAGCAGCGGGACGTTCCAATGCTCCTCCAGGTCCGCGATCATGCGGCTCACGGCGGACTGCGTGTAGCCCAGCTCCGCAGCAGCCTGCGTGATGCTGCCGGTCTCGATGGTCTTGAGGTAGGCCAGATATTTGTGGATCATGCGTTCATCTCCTTGCTTGCATCGGCGTTAAGGCCATGATAGCCGAATGTGAATCATCTGTCAAGTATTCCGTTTTGGAATGTTCAACAGAACAATGATTTTCTTGTGCATTCCGCATTAAAACTATATACTGTATGTGCAGATAATTAAACACTATCGTGAAGCGGTTTGCAAGCCCACGACGGCATTGTTGCAAATCGCAGAAAATTTTTGAGGAGGCTATCACCATGATCCATTATTCCTGCATCGGTGCGACCGGCTATGTCTGCGGCGAAGTGCTGCGCATGATGGTCAACCATCCCGACGGCGAGCTTGTCAACGTTCTCGATACCTACGGCGTGGGCGACGCCATTTCCACCCATCATCCCGCCCTGCGCGGCTTCTACGATCAGACCATCCTGGATCTGACCGAGGAGAACGTGCGCGAGACCGCCCGCAAGAGCGACGTCGTGATGATCCAGGTCCCCTCCGGCGCGGTCGCCAAGTGGGCGGAGATCGTTCTCGCCGAAGGCTCCCGCATCATCGACATCGGCGCGGACATCCGCTTCCGCGACGTGAAGGTCTGGGAAAAGTGGTACGGCGACAAGCACACCAATCCCCAGATGACCCATGACGCCGTATACAGTATGCCCGAGATGAACCGCGAGCTGGCCAAGGGCAAGAAGCTCATCGCCAACCCCGGCTGCTATCCCACCGCCTCCACCCTCGGCCTTCAGCCCATGCTCAAGACCGGCCACATCGTCGAGAACACCATCGTCATCGACGCCAAGAGCGGCTTCACCGGCGCGGGCCGCCGTCCCGCCCTCAACAAGCTCCTCACCGAGGCGGAGAACAACTTCTGCGCCTACGCCCTCGGCGGCGGTCACCGCCACACCCCCGAGATCGAGCAGAACATTGCCTACATCACCGGCAAGGATCTGATGAAGCCCGAGACCTGGCAGTACATCAACTTCCAGCCGCACCTCCTCCCGCAGGTCCGCGGCATTGAGGTCACCATCTACGCCACCTGCGATAAGGACTTCACCAACGAGGAGGTCTACGAGCTGTACAAGGACTTCTACAAGGACGAACCCTTCGTCAAGGTCTTCCCCGCCAATCTCCCCGTGCAGACCAAGTGGGCCTACGGCACCAACTTCGTCGAAATGACCCCGACCTTCGATTCCCGCACCCACCGCCTAATCGTCTCCTCCGTCATCGACAACATCGGCAAGGGCGCCGCCGGTCAGGCCATCCAGAACATGAACCTCATCATGGGCCTGCCCGAGACCACCGGCCTCATGATGCCCCCGATGTATCCGTAAGGAACTGATTTTATATAAAGTAAGAATAAGAAAAGGAGAACAACACTATGGAATACAAAGTGATCGAAGGCGGCGGCATCACCTCCCCCAAGGGCTTTACCGCGGGCGCTGTGTACGTCGGCGTGAAGAGCCGCAAGTCCCAGAAGCCCGATGTGGCCGTCCTCTACTCCGAGACCGAGGCCTCCTGCGCCGCGGTGTTCACCACCAATAAGTTCTGCGCCGCCCCCGTCATTCTCGACCGTGAGATCCTCAAGAACGGCAAGGCCCGCGCCATCGTCATCAACTCCGGCAACGCCAACGCCGCCACCGGCACGCAGGGCATCGAGGATGCCAGGACCGTCGAGCGCGAGGCTGAGAAGCTCCTCGGCGTGGGCGAGAACGAGGTCTTCGTCTGCTCCACCGGCGTCATCGGCCAGAAGCTGCCCGTCGAGAAGGTGCTCGAGGGCGTCCGTCAGATCATCCCCGCCAAGCTCGACAAGGCCAACGGCTCCGACGCGGCGTATGCCATCATGACCACCGACACCGTCCGTAAGGAATCCGCCTACGAGCTCGAGCTCTCCTCCGGCACCATCCGCATCGGCGCGATGGCCAAGGGCAGCGGCATGATCCACCCCAACATGGCCACCACCCTCGCCTACGTCACCACCGACGCCAAGTGCGACTCCGCCGACCTGCAGAAGATGCTGCACAACGCCATCGACAAGAGCTTCAATATGTGCACCGTCGACGGCGACACCTCCACCAACGACACCATGATCCTGCTCGCCAACGGCGCCTCCGGCGTCGAGGTCAAGACCGAGGAGGACAAGGCGGCTCTCGCCGGTCTCATCGAGCACATCTGCATCGACATGGCCCGCCGCATCGCCTCCGACGGCGAGGGCGCGACCCATCTGATCGTCGTCGAGTCCTACGGCCTGCCCACCGAGCATGACGCCCGTCTGGTCGCCAAGGCCATCGCCGGCTCCACCCTGTTCAAGGCCGCCGTGTTCGGTCGCGACGCGAACTGGGGCCGCATCATGGCCGCCGCCGGCTACTCCGGCGCGGACGTCGATCCCACCAAGGCCGACTGCATCATCAAGAGCAGCGCCGGCGAGGTCCAGGTCATGAAGGACGGCTTCGGCACCGATTTCAGTGAGGAGCTGGCCAAGGCCGTGCTCACCGAGCATGACATCACCGTCGTCGTCGACTTCCACAGCGGCGACGGCAAGGCGGTCGCCTACGGCTGCGACCTCACCTACGAGTACGTCAAGATCAACGGCGACTACCGCACCTAAGGAGGGCCACCCATGAGCGACGTTGCGAAGAAGGTAGAGACCCTGATGGAGGCCATGCCCTACCTTGCGAAGTATCAGGGCAAGGTCATCGTCATCAAGTACGGCGGCAACGCCATGATCAACGACGAGCTCAAGGACGCCGTGCTCCACGACGTCGTGATGCTCAAGCTCCTCGGCCTCAAGCCCGTGCTCAGCCACGGCGGCGGCCCCGGCATCAACAGGATGCTCGAGAAGCTCAACATTCCCGTGCAGTTCATCAACGGCCTACGCTACACGTCCGAGGACATCATGCGCGTGGTCGAGATGGTCCTCGTCGGTCAGGTCAACACCGAGCTGGTCGGCAGGATCAACCAGATCGGCGGCAAGGCCGTCGGCCTCTCCGGCGTGAGCGGCGACATCTATCACTGCCACAAGCGCAGCGAGGAGCTCGGCTTCGTCGGCGACATCGACTACGTCAACGCCGACGCCATCAACGCCATGCTCGACGCGGGCTTCATCCCCGTCATCGCCCCCGTCGGCACCGACGGACAGGGCAGCACCTACAACATCAACGGCGACACCGCCGCGGGCAAGCTCGCCTCCGCTCTCGGCGCGGAAAAGCTCGTCATCCTCACCGACATCGAGGGTCTGTGCAACGACATCAAGGTGCGCGACGTCATCAGCTACCTCAACATTCAAGACGTCAAGGCGCTCAAGGACAAGGGCACCATCGCCGGCGGCATGATCCCCAAGGTCGACTGCTGCGTCGAGGCCATTGAGGAGGGTGTCACCAGCGTCCACATCATCGACGGCCGCAAGCCACACTCCGTACTCTACGAGGCCTTCACCACCGAAGGCACCGGCACCACGATCGGCACCGCACAGCCGAGCGTTGGCATCAAATGGTAAAACATACATAAAATTTTAACAGGAGGACTCTACCATGATCGAAAAGTTCAAGACCAATGCGGAAGTCATCGAAAACGGTGACAAGTACCTCTACGGCAACCATGTCCGTATGCCCATCTCCATGGAGCGCGGCGAGGGCGTCTACGTCTTCGACAAGGACGGCAACAAGTACCTCGACTTCGTCGGCGGCATCGCCGTCAACGGTCTCGGCCACTGCCACCCCGCCATCGTCAAGTGCCTGCAGGAGCGCGCGGAGACCATCCTCCACTGCTCCAACTACTTCTACAATGAGCCCGCCGTCCAGACCGCGAAGCTCATCGTCGAGAACAGCTGCTTCGATAAGGTCCTCTTCGCCAACTCCGGCGCCGAGGCCAACGAAGGCCAGATCAAGCTCGCCCGCAAGTATGCCAAGGATCACGGCCATCCCGAGCGCTTCGTCGTCATCACGATGAAGAACTCCTTCCACGGCCGCACCCTCGCCACCTGCACCGCCACCGGTCAGTATGCCGTCCACCGCTACTTCGAGCCCCTGCCCTCCGGCTTCCGCTATGCCGAATTCAACAACCTCCAGTCCGTCAAGGACATCATGGATGAATACGTCTGCGCCATCCTAACCGAGCCCGTCCAGGGCGAGGGCGGCGTGCGTCCCGCCTCTCAGGAGTTCCTGCAGGGTCTGCGTGACCTGTGCGACGAGAAGGGCATCCTCCTCATGTTCGACGAGGTCCAGGTCGGCTCCGGCCGTACCGGCAAGCTCTTCGCGCACCAGAACTACGGCGTGGAGCCCGATACCTGCTCCATGGCGAAGGCGCTCGGCTCCGGCGTGCCCATCGGCGCGGTCTGCGCCCGCGGCGACGCGGCCAAGACCCTCACCCCCGGCACCCACGGCTCCACCTTCGCCGGCGGCCCTCTCGCCTGCGCTCTGGCTGCCACCACGCTCGACGTCATGATCAACGAGGGCGTCATCGAGAATGCCCGCGTCATGGGTGAGTATTTCCGCGATCAGATGCACAAGGTCATCGAGAAGAACCATCCCAAGGCGGTCAAGGAGATCCGCGGCCTCGGCATGATCAACGGCATCGAGCTCAACCAGCCCAGCGGCCAGCCCGTCGTCGACCTGTGCTACAAGGATGCCAACGTCCTCATCAACAACACCAACGGCAACGTCCTGCGCTTTGTCCCGCCGCTGATCACCGGCAAGGAAGAGATCGACCTGTGCATCAAGGCGGTCGACGACGCCATGACCAAGCTCGGTTGGTAAAACGCAACAGCGTTATCGCCAAGCCCAAGGGGTAAATTTTGTGATATCCGGCAAGCGCGTGGCACTTGCCACCGTGCATAAAATATGCTAAAATATCCGCATATTTAATCGGTACGCCGCACGCTTCCCGTATCAGCTAAGCAAGTGATTTCCCCGTCCCCCGTTTCGCAGGGGGGCGAGGGGGACGGGGAACACGCAGCAAACCGTTTCTTGATCGTTCAAGGAGGGAAAAATCACCGAATAAAGGGGGAATACCGTCAAGATCACGTCCTCCCGCCGCCGGTCTCATCTGCCGGTCTGCGGGCGCACAGACCCACGCAAATACCGTAAAACTGTGTTCACCATCTACGAAGCTGCGCCGACGGGAGCATTCCCGCCGTGTGCGCACCATGTATTTAGAGAAAGGTTGGTACAAACAAGTGAGTGAAGAAAAGAAAGTCAAGACCCCGCGTATGCCCAAGCTGTGGGAAGCCCTGCTGACGATGGCGTTCCTGGTCGCCATGCTGGCGCTCGGTATCGTCAAATACGGCGTGGACCCGCACGTTCCCATGTTCATCGGCACCCTCGGCGCTGCCATGATGGCCCTCTACCTCGGCTACAAGTGGGAAGCCATTGAAAAGGCAATGATGGACGGCATTTATAAGGCCCTCCAGTCTGTCTGCATCCTCATCATCGTCGGTATCCTCATCGGCGTCTGGATCAATGCCGGCGTCGTCCCCACGATGATCTATTACGGTCTGAAAGTTCTCAAGCCCGCGATCTTCTTCATTGCGGCTGTTCTCATCTGCTCCATCACCTCTCTGGCCACCGGTACCTCCTGGGGCACGATGGGTACGATGGGCGTCGCCCTCATGGGCATCGGCTTCGGCCTCGGCATGAGCCCCGGCATGACCGCCGGCGCGGTCCTCTCCGGCGCCTATTTCGGCGATAAGATGTCCCCCCTGTCCGACACCACGAACCTCGCCCCCGCCATGGCCGGAACCGACGTTATGACCCACGTCAAGGGCATGATGCTCCCCACCGGCATCACCTACGGCATCACCCTTGTTGCCTTCGGCATTCTCGGCGCCATGCAGTATCACGGCGGCGACGCCGATATGAGCCGCGTGCTCGAGTTCTCCGGCGCGCTGGAGTCCGTGTTCACCATCAATCCCATTCTGCTCCTGCCTCCGGTCATCGTCATCGTGGCGGTCGCCATGAAGATGCCCGCCATCCCCGGCATCACCCTCGGCATCGTCTCCGGCGCGATCCTCGGCATGATCTTCCAGAGCGACTGCAACATGGGCACTCTGTTTGACTTCGGCATGAACGGCTACTACTTCAGCGACGAAGCGCTCGCCATGTTCGAGGCCACGCTCTCTCCTGAAACCAGCTACACCATGACCCGCCTCCTTGAGAGCGGCGGCGTTATGGGCATGATGTTCTCCGTCTCCATGACGATCATCGCCATGATGTTCGGCGGCATTATGGAGGATACCCACCAGCTCGAGGTCATCGTCAACTCCCTCAAGAAGCTGGCGAAGGGTCCCGCGGGCCTCGTGCTCCTCACCGAGTGCACCTGCGTGCTCTCCAATGCCACCATGCCCGAGCAGTACATCTCCATCGTCGTTCCCGGCCGTATGTATGCCGAGGAATATAGAGAGATGGGCCTGCATCCCGCGGTCCTCTCCGGCGCGCTCGAAGGCGCCGGCACCGTCACCTCCGCCCTCATTCCGTGGAACACCTGCGGCGTGTTCATTTCCAGCACCCTCGACATCAGCGCGTGGGGCGCGGGCGGCTACGGTCCCTGGGCGATCTTCAACTGGCTCATGCCCATCATCAACTGGCTGTGCGCCCTCGTTGGCCTGACCCTCAAGGATCTGGACAACAAGCCCTACAAGAAGTCCAAGGCTGCCGCCAAGGCGGAATAAATCAAAACGGCAAAGGAACGGTCTATGAACAGAGGAACGGCACGATACCCTCTTTTAGAGATCGACCTTGACAAGCTGAAAGCAAATCTGGCAGCGCTCATCGAGCGCTGCCAGAGCCTTTCTGTCGGGGTCACAGGCGTGGTCAAGGGCTTCACGGCATTGCCGGAGGCCGCGAAAATTTATACGGAATGCGGCGTGCGGAGCCTTGCCTCGTCGCGTCTCGGGCAGCTGCGCGCCCTGCGTGACGCGGGCGTCGCCTGTGAGCGCGTTCTCATCCGCATCCCCATGCTCTCCGAGCTGCCGGAGGCCGCAGAGATCGCGGACATGAGCCTTCAGAGCGAGCTTGAAACGCTCCGCGCCCTCAACGCGGTCTGCGCGAAGCGCAGAACACGCCACAAGGTGATCCTGATGGCTGACCTCGGCGACCTGCGCGAGGGCTTCTGGAGCCGCGAGGAGCTGGTCGACGCCGCGCTCGAGGTCGAGTACAAGCTCGACCATCTGGAGCTGGCGGGCGTCGGCACGAATCTCGGCTGCTACGGCTCCGTCGCCGCCACGCCGGAGAAGCTGCGCGAGCTGGTCGCCGCCGCCGAAGCGGTGGAGCGCGCCATCGGCCGCGAGCTGCAATACATCTCCGGCGGCGCTTCCACCTCCGTCCACATGGTGCTCGACGGCACGCTGCCGGCGCGCGTGAACCATCTGCGCATCGGCGAATTTGCCCTTCTCGGCGGCATCTACGGCTGCTATCCCAACTTCCTGCGCCGCGACGTGTTCACCCTCCGCCTGGAGGTCGTGGAGTGCAAGCCGAAGCCCAGCTATCCCGTCGGCGAGCTGACTGTGGACGCCTTCGGCAAAACGCGCAAATACACCGACCGCGGCATCCGCCGCCGCGCGCTTTGCGCCGCGGGCCGCGTCGATTACGGCGATCCCTTCGACCTCACGCCGCGCCTCGCGGGCGTGGAGGTCCTCGGCGCGTCCTCGGACCACACCATTCTCGACGTGGAGGACGCCGCCGTCCCCGTCCGTCTCGGCGACGTGCTGGACTTCGGCGTGAGCTACGGCTCGCTCGTCTACCTCACCAACACGCCCGAGGTTCGCATCGCCTATCGGAAAGGCGGCCGCCTGTACGCGGCGGAATAAAACGAAAGAGGCCCTCCGCTCGGTGAGCGGAGGGCTTTTCTTCGCTTTTTCGTTTTCTCAGCTCAGCGTCGTGCCGGTGACGAAGCTCGCCACGATGATAAGCAGGATGGAGATGGGCGCAACATACTTGACCAGCACACCGTAGACCTTTGCCAGCTTGAACGGCTTGCCGTCCAGCTCGATCTCACGCACGGCATTCTCGGGCTTCCAGATCCAGCCGGTGAAGATGCACACGCCCAGCGCACACAGAGGGATCATCAAGCGGTCGGTGAGGAACTCCATGAAGTCGCCGAAGATGGGGAAGCTCACGCCGTTGGCGAAGTCGAACCAGACGCCCTTGATGCTGAACGCGGCCTGCGACATGGTGTACAGGCAGCCGATGAGGAACATCAGCGCACAGACGATGATGGTGGTGGGCTTGCGCTTCCAGCCGAAGCGCTCGGTCAGAAACGCCACGACGCCCTCGATGAGGGACATACTGCTCGTCAGCGCGGCGAACAGGAGCAGCAGGTAGAACAGCACGCCGAAGAACGCGCCGCCCGCCATGTGCTCGAACACGCCCGCGAGGGACGCGAAGGCGAAGCCGCCGCCCTTGCCGACGTTCTCGGAGCCGAGCGTCGCAAACACCGCGGGCACGATGATGAAGCCGGCGATGAGCGCCACGAGCGTATCCATCGTGCAGATGAGCGCCGTGTTCTTGCCGAGGTTCTCATGCTTGGGCAGATACGAGCCGTAGGTGATCATGATGGCCATGCCCAGCGACAGGGAGAAGAACGCCTGCCCCAGCGCGGAAAGGAAGGTGTTGAAGCCGACCTTGCTCCAGTCGCAGCTGAGCATATAGGCGAAGCCGGCCTGTGCGCCGTCGAGCGTGATGGTACGCACGAGCAGCACAATGAGAATGACGAACAGCGCAGGCATACCGACCTTGTTGAATTTCTCGATGCCGCCCTCAACGCCCTTGATGATGATGAAGGCATTGGTTGCCATAAAGACCGCGGCAAAAAGAATGGCGGTCAGCGGGAACCACGTCTCGCCCGTCGCGGCGTTGTAGCCGAGCAGACCGTAGAAATAGCCGAGCGGATCGGCATAGACCGTCTGCGCCTCCGTCACATAGGACACGACATAGCGCAGCACCCAGCCGCCGACGTGGCAGTAGTAGGAGGTGACGATAAACGCCACCGCGACGCCCGTGACGCCGACCCACTTGAAGCCGCGGTAGCCGAGCTTGTGGAAGCTGTCGATGGCGTTCGCCTGTGCGGCGCGGCCGATGGTCAGCTCCGAGAGCATGACGGGGAAGCCGATGAGAACGACGATGGCCAGATAAATGAGGATGTAGGCGCCTCCGCCTCCCTCAAAGGCCTTGCCGGGGAACTTCCAGATGTTGCCGAGGCCGACGGCGCTGCCCGCCGCCGCCAGGATGAAGCCGATCTTGCTTCCCCATTGGGCACGATTGTTTTCCATGTGATTTTCTCCTTTAGCTACGTTTCTCTCTCTTCATTTTCCGCCAAATTCGTCCTCATATTTTTTAATGAGATGTATAAATTTAACAGAAATTAGTCAAATGATACCGTCTTTCTTGCCAAAAGTAAAGCGACGTATTATAATAAAAACATGAGCGATCCTAATAGAAAGGAAATACTTCTATGGAAAGCAAGAAATTAGAGGCCCTGCTCATGGCGGTCGATCTCGGCAGCTTTACCAAGGCGGCGGAGGTCCTCGGCTACACGCAGTCGGGTCTGACGCACATGATGAACTCGCTGGAAAAGGAGGTCGGCTTCACGCTGCTCGAGCGCGGACGCAGCGGCGTGCGGCTTACGGAGGAGGGCGAGCGCATCGCGCCCGCCGTGCGCGAATTTCTGCAGGCCAACGCCCGGCTCGACAGCGTGATCGAGCAGGTCGCCTCCTCACGCACGGAGATCATCCGCGTCAGCGCCTACGCCAGCATCGCCATGCACTGGCTGCCGGGCATCATCCAGCGCTTCCGCGAGGAGTGCCCCGACGTGGACGTGGACATCCGCATGGCCGACCACGTCGACGTCCCCTACGAGCTGCTCGCGCAGGGCAAGATGGACGCCATCCTCGTCTCCCCGCAGGACGAGGGCCGGTACGAGTGGGTGCATCTCGCCGACGATCCCATGTTCGCCGTTCTGCCGAAGGATTTCGACACGCAGGGCATGACCGCCTTCCCGCTCGCCGCCTTCGAGGCGCGCGACTTCATCATGCCCTCGCAGGGCTTTGATAAGGACATCATGCGCATCTTCAACCGCATCGGCGTCAAGCCGCACATCCTCCCGACCTGGGTGGACGATCCCACCGTCATCAGCATGGTCAGCCACGGTCTCGGCGTGAGCATGATGACCGAGCTGACCGTCCGCGGGCGCACCGACGGCGTAAAGCTGCTGCCGGTCGAGCCGGCGTCCTCGCGCGAGCTTGGCCTTGCCGTCCGCTCCCTCGACGCCGCGAGCGACGGCCTGCGCCACTTCATCGACTGCACGAAGCGCGTCGTCGCGGAAATGCAGCCCTGAGCCGTTGCAAAAGCCACTTGTAATCGCCGCCGAAGCGGTTATAATAAGGAAGCCCGCCGCCCCGCGGGCGCAGAGAAAACAACGCCAAAGAAAAGGAACACCCTATGCTCACCTTTACTCCTGTCACGCAGCGGGACGTCGCCCGCCTGCGCCGCTACTATAAAAGCTGCGAATATCAGCTCTGCGAATATTCCGCCCTCGTCAAGCTCATGTGGCGCGGCCACCTGCATCCCTCGTGGGCCGAGGGCGCGGGCTGCCTGATCGTCCGCAATTTCATCGACGGCCAGTATTGCTTCGACTACCCCGTTCCCGGCCCCGACGGCGACGAGGACGCAGCGCTCACACTCATCGAGGACGACTGCCGCGAGCGGGATATCCCCCTCGTCCTCTCCGTCGTCCCGCAGGAGAAGGCGGAGCGCCTCGCCGCGCGCTACCCCTACTTCCGCTTTTCCTCCCCGCGCGTCTGGCGCGACTATATCTACGCCGCCGAGGACCTCCGCGACTTTGCCGGCCGCCGCTACTCCGGCCAGCGCAACCACATCAACAAGTTCCGCAAGCTCTATCCCGACGCCGCCTTCCGCCCGCTCGGGAAGAGCGACCTGCCGCTCATCGCGCAGTTCTTCCGCGACTACGAGGCCGTCTTCACCAAGGCGTCCGGCTCGGCGAAAAACGAGCTGCGCTGCGCTGAGAGGATGCTCCGCATGACCGGCAGTCCGCACTTCCTCGTCGGCGGCATGGAGCTAGACGGCAGGCTCCTCTCCGTCGCCATGGCGGAGCGCTGCGGCAGCACGCTACAGATCCATATCGAAAAAGCCCTCTACGGCTACGAGGGCGTCTATCCCGCCACCGTGCAGGCCTTCGCGCAGGAATTTGCCGTGGACGGCGTGCGCTGGCTCAACCGCGAGGACGACGCCGGCGATAAGGGTCTGCGCACCTCGAAGCTCCAATACCTGCCCGACCACCTCGGCGCGAAGCTGCGCTTCGACGTGCTCAACGAGCTGGTCAACATCGCCGAAATTCCGACCCTCACCACCGCACGCTTGACGCTCGACGCGCTCACCGACGCGGACAAGGCCGCCTACGCCGCTCTCTGCCTCGACGACGACCGCAATAAGTGGTGGGGCTACGACTTCCGCAAGGACTACGATGGCACGCCCTACGAGGACTACTTTCTCAAGGTCGCGCGGGAGGACTACGCCCGCTCCCGCGCCGTGAACTTTGCCGTCCGGCTGGGCGGCGCACTCATCGGCGAAGCCGTCCTCTACCGCTTCGATTCCCGCGGCGGCGCGGAGCTCGGCTGCCGCATCTCGCCGGACTTCGCGGGCCACGGCTACGGCACCGAAGCCTTCGCCGCCGTCGCCGACTGGGCGCTCTACCGGCTCCACCTCGCCCACGTCGTCGCCAAATGCTATAAGGAAAACGACGCCTCCTACAGGATGCTCACCTCCTGTATGCACCGCGCCGGCGAGGACGAGACCTTCTTCTATTTTGATAAAGAGGTCTGAACCGCGTATGAAAAGACCGCCTCTGCACACAATAGTGCAGAGGCGATTTTTTTGTGTTCACGCAAAGGATCCCGGCATTTTCGCTGCACCGCCCGCCGACAGGCGGCAGCGGCGGCGTATGCGGGCTCTCCATCCGCCGCCGACGGAGAGCAGCACAAGGCAGAGCGGCAGAATGGAGATCTTCACAATGGGAACTGATTCCGAATTTTGCTCCGATGAGCGCGTGGGCTACACCCTGCTCAAATCCTTCCTCGCGGGCGACGTCAACGCCAACCGCTGCTACGCCGGCCTCTCGCCCGAGGAGCAGCAGCGCCTAACCTCCGGCGTCAAGAGCCTGCGCACCCCCGACGAGGTCGCCAGCTACGTCTGGGACTATCTTGACAGACAAGGACGGTAAGCCGCCATGGAGCGCCTGACGGGACACTTTGAACAGGATGTCCGCACGCTCGACGCCCTGCTGGGCGTCGGGCGCTGCTTTGACATGATCGCCCGCGACCTCGTCGCGGGCGGCCGCCGCTGCCGTCTGTACGTTGTGGACGGCTACGGCGACGACGCGGTGCTCGAGCGCATGATCGGCTTCTGGCTCGCCCTGCCCTCCACCGCCGACGCCGCCGACGCGCAGACCTTCATCGACCGCTATGTGACCTTCAGCGAGGTCAACGCCGAAGCCGACCTCCGGCAGGCGGCCACCGCCGTGTTCCTCGGCAAAACGCTGCTCCTCGCCGAGGGCTACGGCGAATGTATCCTCATCGACGCGAAGAGCTACCCCTCCCGCGGCGTGGAGGAACCCTCCTCGGGCAAGGTGCTGCGCGGCGCGCACGACGGCTTCATCGAAACCCTCGTGCAGAACGCGGCGCTGCTGCGCCGCCGCATCCGCACGCCGCAGCTCACGCTCGAGGGCCACAAAATTTCCGAGAAATCCCGCGCCGACGTCGTCCTCTGCTATCTTGAGGACAAGGTGGACCGCGCGCTCCTCGCGCGCGTCCGCGCGAAGCTCGCCGCCATCGACGCGAACTCCATCTCCATGTCGCAGGAGTCCATCGCCGAGTCCATGATGGACCGGAAGCAATGGTTCAACCCCTTTCCCCGTGTGCGCTATACCGAGCGCCCCGACGCCGCCACCGCCAGCATCATGGAGGGCAGCATCATCGTCCTCGTGGACAACTCTCCCGCCGCCATGATCCTGCCCACCCGCTTCTTTGACTTCGTGCAGGAGGCGAACGACTTCTATTTCCCGCCGCTCGTCGGCTCGTACCTGCGCATCCTGCGCGTGGTCGTCTTTCTGCTCACGCTCTTCATCACGCCCGTGTGGTACCTGCTCGTGCAGGACCCGGATCTTCCCAACAGCGCGCTGAGCTTCCTCGCCGTCACGAGCGAGTACGAGGTCCCCATCCTCGCCCAGCTCCTCCTGACCGAGTTCATCGTCGATCTTCTCAAGCTCGCCTCGCTCAACACCCCCAGCGTCTTTTCCAACTCGTTTTCCATGATCGGCGCGCTCGTGCTCGGCGACTTCGCCGTGCAGGCGCATTGGCTCGTGCCGGAGGTGCTGGCGTACATGGCGTTCGTCGCCATCGCGAACTTCGCCCAGCCGAGCTACGAGCTCGGCTACGCCTTCAAGCTCCTGCGCCTCGTGCTGCTCGTCAGCTCCGCCGCCCTCGGCTGGGCGGGCCTCGCCCTCGGCACGCTGCTCATCGCCGTCCTGCTCGTCACCACCAGGCCCATCGCCGGCGGACATTATATGTATCCCCTTTATCCCTTCAGCTGGCACGCGCTCCGCGCCCTGCTCGTCCGCCGCCCCATCGCCCCCGACAACACTTGAACGTATCGCTCAAAAAGCCGCCCTCCCGGGCGGCTTTTCGCTTTTCCAAAATTTTTTCCTCTGACCCTCTTGACAAATCCCTTTTGATGTATTATTGTACTAAGCACCTAATACAATAATACATCAAAAAGGAGGAACCGTATGGAGTGGCAATTCCGCAATGACAGCCCCATCTATACCCAGCTCACGCAGCGCCTGACGCAGGCCATCGTCGCGGGCGAATTCCGGCCCGGCGAGCGTCTGCCCTCGGTGCGCGAGCTCGCGGTGGAGGCGGGCGTCAACCCCAACACGGTGCAGCGCGCGCTCGCCGACCTTGAGCGCGACGGGCTGGTCTTTTCCCAGCGCACCGCGGGCCGCTTCGTGACGGAAGATGTTTCCATGATCGAAAACGCGAAGCTCCGTCTGGCGGACGAATGTGTGGAGAGCTTTCTCTCCGAAATGGCAAAGCTCGGCTGCGGCAGAGACGAGGTCATCGCCCTGCTGCAAGACCGAAAGGAGGAAGGACAATGAGTATTTTAGAATGTAAGGCGCTCACCAAGCGCTACGGCGGAAAGTCCGCCCTTGAGGGCGTGGACCTCGCCATCGAGCCGGGCCGCATCGTCGGCCTGCTCGGCCCGAACGGCAGCGGCAAAACGACGCTCATCAAGCTCGCCAACGGTCTGCTCACCCCCACGAGCGGCGAAATTCTGATCGACGGCAAGGCCCCCTCGCCGGAGACGAAGGCCATCGTCTCCTATCTCCCTGACCGCAACGCCCTGCCCGACTGGATGACCGCCGCGCAGACCGTCGATTACTACGCAGACTTCTACGCCGACTTCCGCCGCGACGCGGCGCAGGAGATGATCGCCCGCCTCGGCCTCGATGTCTCGGCGCGCGTCAAAACGCTCTCCAAGGGCACGCGCGAAAAGCTCCAGCTCATTCTTGTCATGTCCCGCGCGGCGAAGCTGTATCTGCTCGACGAGCCGATCGGCGGCGTCGACCCCGCCACCCGCGACTACATTCTCCGCACCATCATCGGCAACTACAACGAGGACGCCTCCGTCGTCCTCTCCACCCACCTCATCGCCGACGTTGAGCAGGTGCTCGACGAGGTGATCTTCCTGCAAAACGGCCGCGTCGAGCGTCACACGAGCGTTGACGCCATCCGCAGCGAAACAGGCAGGAGCGTCGACGAGCTTTTCCGGGAGGTGTTCAAATGCTGACCAAACTCATCCGGCACGAATTTCGCGCCACAAGCCGCATCATGTGGCCCATCTTCGCGGGCATGCTCGCGCTGACGCTCGCCATGCGCGCGTCGCAGAGCGTGCTGCAAAACGAATCTCCCTGGCTGCTCAACCTGCTGGCGATCCTCGTCGTAATGGGCTTTTTCCTCGGTCTCATGGCGCTGTGCTTCGCGCCGCTCGCGCTCTCCGCCGTCCGCTTCCGCGATCACATTCTGAAGGATGAGGGCTACCTCACCCTAACGCTGCCGGTGAATATGCACCAGCTCCTTGCCTCCAAGCTAATCGTCTCGGCGGTCTGGTATGCCGCGGCGTTCCTCGCCGTCGTGCTGCTGTGCATGATCGGCGCGTTCGGTCTCCGCGACTGGCAGGTGGTCCCGCAGTTTGCAGCCGACTTTCTCCGCGCCTTCGGCAAGCTGGACGGCGCCCTGCAGGGGCAGGCGCTGCTCTTCGCGTTGGAGGTCTTTCTGTTCTGCGTCCTCGGCGTCACCGCCGTTTCCCTCATCATCTACGCGGCTTACGCCGTGGGCTTCAGCTTCCATAAGCACAAGAGCACCCTCACCGCCGTGTTCGTCCTCGTGTTCTTCCAGCTCGTGCAGTTCGCGGCCATCGCGGTCCTGGTAAATCTCTTCGGCGACGGCTTCACCGCGTGGTCGAGCCTCACCGGCGTGCAGGCGGGCAATGCCTTCTTCGCCGTCGCCCTCGTCTGTGAGCTGATTGTCTGCGTCCTCTTCTACCTCGTCACCTATTTCTTCCTCACGAGGAAGCTGAATCTGGAGTGACCCCATGAAAAAAATTCTTGTCCTCATTCTGACGCTTGCGGTGGGCCTTACCCTCCTGCGGCGGAAAAAGTAAACAACCACCTCATCTGAAAAAGCGGCCGGAGAGCGAAAAAAGCTTTTTCGGCCGCTTTTTGCGCGCAAAAGCAAGAAAGATTTAAGAAAAACCGAAGAAAAACTACAGGCTCCGCCTGCTATCATGGCGGCAGAAATATCGGAAAGGAGTTTTCCCCATGTCCCTTCTTGAAGTCAGCGGTCTTTCCAAGACCTACACCACCCGCTTCGGCGGCGCGAAGGTCGAGGCGCTCAAAAGCGTCGCCTTCTCCGTCGAGAGCGGCGAATACGTCGCCGTCATGGGCGAGAGCGGCAGCGGCAAAACCACGCTTCTGAACCTTCTCGCAGCGCTCGACCGCCCCACCGGCGGCACGGTCCTCCTCGCTGGGCAGAACCTCGCCGAGATCCCCGAGGAGCGCGCGGCGGCCTTCCGCCGCGACCACCTCGGCTTTGTCTTTCAGGATTTCAGCCTGCTCGACACCTTCTCGCTGGAGGACAACATTCTCCTCCCCCTCGTCCTGCAGGGCAAAAGCCGCGGCGAGATGAAGTCCCGCCTCATCCCGCTCGCCGACCGGCTCGGCATTTCCGACCTCCTCAAAAAGTACCCCTACGAGGTCTCCGGCGGGCAGAAGCAGCGGGCCGCCGTGGCCCGGGCCCTCATCACGGAGCCGGAGATCATCCTGGCCGATGAGCCCACCGGCGCCCTGGACTCCCGGACGGGCCAGCAGGTGCTGAAGTTCCTTCAGCAGCTGAACAAGGAAGGCAGCACCATCATCCTCATCACCCACGACAACGGCATCGCCGCCACGGCGC
>DJRC01000035.1:0-601 GCA_002437735.1 Oscillospiraceae bacterium UBA6370
CGCTCATGACGATGGTCAACGAATTCTACGCCAACGGCCTCACCCGCGGCGATCTGGAAGCCCTGCTGCTCATGCTCTCTCCCTTCGCGCCGCACATGGTCGAGGAGCTTTGGGAGCAGCTCGGCTGCGCCGCTGAGTACGGCAGGATGGCGATGCAGATGCCGTGGCCGGAGTACGACGAGAGCAAGACCGTCGCCGCCCACACCGAGATGGCGGTGCAGGTCAACGGCAAGCTCAAGGGCACCGTCACCGTGGCGATGGACAGCGAGCAGTCTACCGTCGTCGAGGCCGCCCGTCAGGTCGAGAAGATCGCCAGGGCGCTCGACGGAATGCAGATCGTCAAGGTCATTTTCGTCAAGAATAAGCTCATCAACCTGATCGTCAAGCCGCAGTGAGCGAATTTCTGCGAAAAAACGAAAAAGGATATTGACAAGCCGACGGTTTTTCAATATAATACCCACGTTAGTCATGTCAATGACTCTTAAAGAGCACTCTGGAAACAGCCGGGTGCATCGGAGGGAGGGAAAACATAAATGTCCGAGGTCCATGTCAAGGAAGGCGAGAGCCTGGACAGCGCTCTGAAGAGATTCAAGAGAAGCTG
>DJRC01000035.1:691-859 GCA_002437735.1 Oscillospiraceae bacterium UBA6370
AAGCGCCGCAAGAAGAGCGAGGCTGCCCGTAAGAACCGCAATAAGCGCTATTACTAAGCTCATTTCAAAAAAAGAAGCATCACATTCGTGATGCTTCTTTTTTTGAGCTTGGTTTCAGCGCTTGTCGCTCACCGCTTCGCGCGCTGCAAGGTGTCGCTGCGGACGCGC
>DJRC01000035.1:919-3513 GCA_002437735.1 Oscillospiraceae bacterium UBA6370
CCGTGCGCGGCGCGAAATGGCGAGGACCGCGGCAAAAAACGATTTGACTTAATTTGCCGCCTGCTGGCGGCAAATCAACACAGGTCGTCCTGCGCGACGGATATCATTTGGTTTCGCGCCGTGCGCGGCGCGAAATGGCGCGGGTCGTCCTGCGCGGCGCGAAATGGCGCGGGTTGCTTGCTATCCTGCGCGGGGCGTGCTATACTCGTGCCAAAAGGAGTGGATACGATGAAGGAACACATTCTGGCCTTTGGCTGCGAGCCGATCACGCCGCTGCTGACGCAGACCTTCGCGCCGCGCAAAATGGCGGTGAAGACCGTGCCGCTTGCGGACTACGCGCAGACGGTCGGCGCGCTCGCGGGCGCGGCGGACTGCCCGCGCACGGAGGAGGTCTATGCCGGGCCGCCGCTGGCGGAGCCGATGCTGGTGTTCTGCGGCTTCTACGGCGACCGCATGAATCAAGCGCTGAACGCCATGCGCCGCACCGGACTTCGTATACCGCATAAGGCGATGCTGACCGCAGCGAACCGCGGCTGGAAGCCCGCAGAGCTGTTCGCGGAGCTTCAGAAGGAGCACGCGGCGATGACCGCTAAGCGTTGAGCAGCTCCGGCAGGAGGTCGCTGACCTCGGGATACATGAGAAAGGCGATCTCCATGCCGCGCTCGCGCCCAAGCCGGAGCTTATGGCGCAGCGTTTCGGCGGTGTCGAAGAGAACGAAATGCGCCCGGCCCTGCGCGGTGTAGCTGAAATAGTTCGCGCACAGCTCCTCCGAGAAAAAGACCGCCGCGCCATACTTTTCCCGCAGCGCGGACAGCTCCTCCGGGGTGAGCGGCGTTCCCTCACCGCTGCGGCAGGGAAGAACGAAGTCCATCGCAAGGCGCTGGCAGTCGAGCGCAACGCGCTGCGCACCGTATTGCGCGGCGGCGTCCGAGAGCCGTTCGCGCAGCGTCCCGCCGGAGAGCGCGGTGCAGATGAGGACGCTCGCCTCCGGCACGGTAAAGGCTTCCGGCACATAGAGCCGCCGTCCGCTCTGCGCGAGCATCGCGCCGAGCCGCGAGAGAAAGGAAAGGCGGTCCTCCCGTGCGCTTCCCTCAAAGTCCGCGAGCACGCCGCCGAAGCGGCGCGCGCTGCACTCACCGAGAATGGCGCGGCAAAGCGTCTCGCCGCTGCCGAACGAGGCAGAGCAGCGGTCGCTGAGACCGAGCAGACCGCCCTGCGTTCCGCGCGGCAGCTCGCTGCGCAGCAGCCGCCCGCCGTCGCCGACGGCGTAGGCGATGTGGACGAGCGGCACACGATAGCCGCGGCAGCTTGCGGCCTCCGCCGGCGTGACCGCGAGAAAGAGAGACACAGGCGATACCCCCTTGCAGAAAACGGGAAAAATTGGTAGACTACCAATAGATATGCACCCGGAAAGGAAACCATGCCGATGCTCCTGACACCTCATTGGGTTTTTGACGATTATACCGCCGTGACGCCGGACTTCCTGCGCGCGCACGGCGTGACGCTGCTGCTCACCGACCTCGACTATACGCTCGCGCCCAAGTCCGTCCGCGAGCCGGACGACGCGGTGCGCACGTGGCTCGCCGCGCTGGCGGCGGCGGGCGTCACCGTCGCCATTTTGTCGAACAACCGCAGCCTGCGGCGCGTGCAGCGCTTCTGTGCGGGGCTGGGCATCGACTTCGTGGGCCACGCGCAAAAGCCCTCTCGAAAGGGCTACCGCCGCGCGCTGAAGAAGTTCGGAACGCCGCCGGAGCATACGGCGATGCTTGGCGACAAGCTGCTCACGGACATCCTCGGCGCGAAGCGCAGCGGTGTGCTGGCGCTGATGGTGGAGCCGAAGGGCGGCGCGCGCGGTCCGTGGCAGAAGGTGCTCCATGCCCTGCAGGAGCCGTTCAAGCGCGCGAGCGCGCACGACAAGCGCACGGCGCGGCAATAATTTTGCAAAATTTGGCGCAAGATGGAGAAAACTACTTGCAATGAGGCGCTATATGCGGTAAAATACCATAGGTTAAAAACCGATACTTTATGAATTTGAGGAAGTCCGTAGTGATTTCCTCGGGAATATGGAGGAAAAAACTATGGCAACCATTACGGCCGGTGATTTCAGAAACGGCAAGACCTTTGAGATGGACGGCAAGGTCTATCAGGTCGTCGAGTTCCAGCACGTCAAGCCCGGCAAGGGCGCAGCGTTCGTCCGCACCAAGATGCGCAACGTCGAGACCGGCGCGGTCACCGAGACCTCTTTCAACCCCACCGCGAAGTTCGATGAGGCGTTCGTGGAGCGCAAGGACATGGAGTACAGCTACAACGACGGCGACCTCTATTACTTCATGGACCAGGAGACCTATGATATGGTCCCCTTGAACCGCGAGCTGCTCGGCGATGCGTTCCGCTTCGTCAAGGAGAACACTATGTGCAAGGTTCTGTCCGTCAAGGGCCGCGTGTTCGGCATCGAGCCGCCCAACTTCGTTGAGCTGGTCATCACCAAGTCTGAGCCGGGCGCCAAGGGCGACACCGCCACCAACGTGACCAAGCCCGCCATCGTCGAGACCGGCGCGGAGATCAAGGTCCCCCTGTTCATCAACGAGGGCGAC
>DJRC01000035.1:3701-4305 GCA_002437735.1 Oscillospiraceae bacterium UBA6370
TGATGGAAGGCATGAACGTGGATACGGAGTCCAACGAGGGCAAGCTCTTTGCCGCCGTCGTGGACGTGCTCGATGAGATCGCCCTCGAGGTCGAGGACTTGACCGACGAGGTCATGGAGCTCGGCGACGGGCTGGACGTCATCAGCGACGACCTCTCCGACGTGGAAGACATCGTCTACGACGAGTGGGACGATGAGGACGCGGAAGAGATCGAGGATGATGAGGACGACGAGGAAGAGGAGTGCTACGCCACCACCTGCCCCGAGTGCGAGGAGGAGATCTTCTTCGACGACACCATGCTCGAGGACGGCGAGATCATCTGCCCGAACTGCGGCGCGAAGCTGGAGTTCGACCTCTCCGATCTGGCCGACGCCGCGGAAGAGGATAAGGACGAGGAGTAAACCCGCAAAATGAAACGCGCAGCCTTTCGGCTGCGCGTTTTTCTATGCTTTTTTCAGAACGGCTGCTTGGCGACCTCGACGATCGTATCCAGCATCCCCTGAATCTGCGGGGTGAGGACCTTGTTCTTATGATAGATGACTTGACGGAACTGCGACATTTTGCAGTCCTCGACGCGCACCGCAGCAAGGCTCTTTTCGTGGAT
>DJRC01000035.1:4340-10161 GCA_002437735.1 Oscillospiraceae bacterium UBA6370
CTTTTCGTGGATGCTCTTTTTCACGGTGTAGAGCGGCAGGACGGTCATGTACGCGGGATTCTCATACAGCAGGCGCAGGGCGAGCACATCGTCCTCCAGCTCGAGGAAGGGGCGGATCTCCAGACCCTGACGGGCCAGCTCGGTGTCAAACAGGTCGCGGTAGGCATTCGTGCGGTTCATCAAGATAAAGGGGTGGTCGACCAGCTCGGCCAGACGGACGCTCTCGCGGGCGGCGAGCGGGTTATCGCGGTTTGTGACCACCACGACCTCCTCCTCGGCCTCAAAGACCTTGACGAACTGCGGGTCGAGCACTTGAGAATCGAGCGTGTAAATGAGGTCGAGCTCGTTTTTGAGCAGCTTGTCCTTGAGCGAGGCAACCATATCGGCGTGCAGGCGCATCATCACATGGGGAAAGCGTTGGCGGAAGGCCGGTACAATGTCGGAGAACGACGCGGTCATAAGGGAATTGAGCGTGCCGACCTGCACCATACCTGTCAGCTCCGTTTCCTCGGAGGCAAAGACCTGCGCGCGGGCAACGGCGCTGACGATATCGCGGGCATAGGAGATGAAGTTCTTGCCGTACTGCGTGATGGAGACGTTCTTCCCGATGCGGTCGAACAGACGCACGCCCAGCTCGCGCTCAAGCTGCTGGATCTGCACGGTGACGGCAGACTGGGAATAGTCCAACGCCTCGGCAGCCTTGGAGAAGCTGTTGAGCTCGGTGACCTTCAGAAATGTGACAAGATTGCGGATCTCCATGTGCGTGTATCTCCGGTTTCAAAAAATTTAAATGATTCTTCAAATATACTAATAAAAAGAATGGATGTTGTCAAGACCATTCCGAAAAGAAAAAAGGGCGTTTGCCCTTTTTTCTTACTGCCTGGAGGAGAGATAGTAGTCGCTCTCGCCGGGACGGTAGAACGGGCAGGCGGGCGAGTCCCCGCGCAGGAATTGGGCCATTTCGTCCTCGTCCAGCTCGGCGCCCTGCTCGCAGGTGTAGCAGTCGTACTCCTCGTCATAGACGTAGCTCATGCAGTCCTCGCAGCGGCTCTGCTTCGCCATGATGCGCCCTCCTCAGTCCCGGTACTCGATGTGCAGCAGCTCGTGCGCGCGGTCGGCGAGCCCGTTCGCGTACATCGCGTCGATGACCGGGTTTCGCTCGCTGCGCTTGAACATGGCGCTGCGGTCGATCTCGTAGAGACCCTGTGCGCGCTGGAGCTTTTTCGCCATCAGAGCGTAGGGCTGACCTGCGCCGCCGACGCAGCCGGTGCGGCAGGACATGACCTCGACGAGGTCTGCCTGCACCTCGCCGCTTTGGATCTGGTCGAGCAACTTTGCGGCGCTGCCGAGTCCGTGGACGATGGCGGCGCGCACCTTGCGGCCGTTGATCGTGACCTCGGCGAAGCGGACGGCGTCCGTGCCGCGGATGCCGCTGTGCTCGATGGTGCGCAGGGCGTTCTTGCTCTTGTCGGGGGTGCAGCAACGGATGACCGCCTCAGCCACGCCGCCGCTCGTGCCGAAGATCTCCGCCGCGCCGGAGCCCATGCCGTAGGGCAGGTCGGGGGATTCCTTCTCCAGCATCTGGAAGCGGATGCCGGACTCCTTCATCATCTGCACGACCTCCTGCGTGGTGAGCACAAGGTCAACGTAGGGGACGCCGTAGGCGTCGCGGAACTCCTCGCGCCGCGCCTCCATCTTCTTGGCGGTGCAGGGCATGATGGCGATGTGGAAGGTCGTGCGGCCGTCCTCGGCGTCCTTCTTGCGGTAGTTTTCCTTGAGCACGGACGCGAACATCTGCATGGGGGAGCGGGCGGTGGAGAGATTCTTCAAGAACTCGGGCCGCTCGTTTTCCACATACTTCACCCACGCGGGGCAGCAGGAGGTCATCAGCGGCAGGTTCTCGCCGGTTTCGAGCCGGCGCAGGAACTCGGCGGATTCCTCGCGCACGGTGAGATCCGCGCCGAAGATGGTGTCGTATACCTCGTCCGCGCCCATGATCTTGAGCGCGGTGACGAGCTTATCAAGCACATTTTCGCCTGCGGGGAGACCGTAGGCCTCGCCGATGGCGACGCGCACGGCGGGCGCGATCTGAATGACGACGCGCTTTTGCGGGTCCTGTAAGGCCCGCCAAGCGGGGCCGATGTCGTTCTTGATGGTGATGGCTCCGGTGGTGCACACGGCGGAGCACTGCCCGCAGCTGACGCAATGCGTCTCACTTAGGGGCTTATTGTCCGTCGTGGCGATGTGCAGGCTTGGGCCGCGGCCAGCAAAGTGCAGATTGCTGACGCCCTGCACCTCGTGGCAGACGCGCACACAGTCGCCGCAGAGGATGCACTTGTTGAGGTCCATCGTGACGGCGGGGCTGGAGAAGTCCATCTTGACGTGCTCGCGCGTATCGTCGAAGCGGACGTGGTGGATGCCGAAGCGGACCGCCATCTCCTGCAAGCGACAGGCGCGGTTTTTCTCGCAGGTGGTGCAGTCGCGGCAATGCGCAGAGAGCAGCAGCTCGATGATCATGCGGCGGTACTTGAGCAGCCGCGCCGTGTTGGTGCGGATATGCAGCTCGTTTTTTGGCGGCATGGTGCAGGCTGCGTCAATCTTTCCGGTGCCCTCCTCCTCGACCATGCACATACGGCACGCGCCGTAAACGGACAGATCGGAATGGAAGCAGAAATTGGGGATCTCGACGCCGGCCTTGCGGCAGACCTCGAGCACGTTGGGTTCGTTGTCATATTCCACGCGGATGTTGTCCACGTACATAACGCCCTTAGACATCGAGCTCCACCTCCTTGATTGCGTCGAAGGGGCAGGCCTCGATGCAGGTATAGCATTTCACGCATTTTTCCGGGTCGATCGAAAACGGCGAGCGGACGACGCCGGTGATGGCGTTCGCGTGGCAGTTGCGCGCGCACTTGCTGCACCCGCGGCAGATGGCGGGGTCCACGACCAGACAGATGCGGTTGTAGGGCAGATCGCCCGGCTGGATGGGATAGCGGTAGTCGTTCTCACACAGCGCGCAGTGACCGTCCAGATGGTCGCGGAACTCCTCGGGGAAGTATTTCACGGCGCTTTGCAGCGTCGAGAACGAGCCGCGCCCGAGGTTGCAGAAGGCGGTGACGGAGATCATCTCGCCAAGGTCCATGAGCAAAGAGAGGTCCTCCTCGCTCAGCCGGTAATTGCGCAGCGCCCACAAAAGCTCGTTCATGCGCTTGGTGCCCTCGCGGCAGGAAACGCACTTGCCGCAGAACTCCGTCTGCGTATACTGCATGAAGCGGCAGGCGACGTCCACCATGCAGCGGTCCTCGTCGAGGACGGTGATAACGCTGTCGCCGCGGCGGATGCCGTAGGGCTTGAGCTGCTGGAAATGCAGCGGCAGATCAAGCTGCTCGGCGGACAGAAGTCCGCCGCTGGGGCCGCCGATCTGGACGGCCTTGCACCTTTTTCCGTTCGCCATGCCGCCGCCGAGCTGCTCCACGACCTCGCGCAGCGTGGTCGATTCCTCGGGGATGTCCACATGACCGGGGCGGTTGATGTCGCCCTTGAGCATAAAAATTCTTGCCATTCGATCCACTCACTTTTTCTTGCGTTTGCGTATAATACACAACAGTGTAACACTCTATCACTATACGGAAAAAATGTAAAGAGAAGCATTCATAAATAATCTGAATAGGTCGAAAACCGTGACGAAAAAGGCATAAAGGCCGACCGGAGAAGCACATTGCAAAGCGCGGCGCGTGGTGGTATGATGTAATAAACGAAAAAGCCGATGGAGGATAAGACATTGAAAAGGAAATTGTTTGCGCTCCTGCTGCTCGCCGCCGCGCTTCTGGCGTGCGCGTGCGCAAGGGTGCCGGAGCCGAGCGCCGAGGAATCGAAGCCGCAGGAGCCGCAGACCGAGGGAACGGGAGAAGATCCTGCGGAAACGGAAGAGAAGGACCCCGCGGCCGAGGAGTCGCACTCACTGTCGGCGGAGGAGATCGAGGCGGCAAAGCAGGCGGCGCTGGACTATTATGCCACGACGGTCTTTGAGGTCAATACGATCGCATTCGCGGAGTGCGGGAGCCGCCTGTTCGCGGACGGCGAATGCAACTTTACGGTGAACGTCAGCAAGGACGGCACCGTGCAGGAGCCGGACCGCGTGGTCGCGCTCGAGCGCGACGGCGATGCGTGGATCGTGGTCAACGAGGGCTGGTGAGCCGGCGCGGCAGGGCAAAAGACAAAGGAAGCGGGGGACGCTGCGCGTCCCCCGCTTTTCAGATCAGCTCCGTTTCCTCGTCGTCCAGCAGCTGCATCACCGAGACCTCATAGGCGGTGCGCTCCTCGCTGCCCGCGTCGGTCTGCTTGATGTAGGTGCGGCTCTGCACGCGGCCCTCAAGCGCCAGGCGGTCGCCCACCTGCATTTCCGCGACCCTGGCGGCGACCTGCCCCCAGGCGATGCAGGGCAGATAGTCCGCGCGCCCGTAGCGGCGGTTGACCGCCAGGATCATATCGCAGATGCTGCGCCCGAGCGGTGTGCGCCGCAGTGTGGGCTGCTTGCACAGCACGCCCGCGAGCAGGATGCGGTTGAAGTGCCCGCCGTCGCACGGCTCAAGGGACTGGGCGAAGGTGGAGATGACAAGGCGGCTGCCGTGCCCGCTGCGGTTGTTGAACGAGCGGAGCTGTCCGGTCACGCGCAGGGGCGTGCCCTCCGCGATGTCGATGCCCTCCAGCAAGGCGGAGGGGGCGAGGATGAGCGGCAGGTCGCTCTGCCCGGACAGACGCTCCACGCGCAGCGGAAAGCGGTAGAAGCTCTCGCCGTGATTCTCGTGCGAAAAGGAGGGCGCCGCGCTAGCCGTGCCCCAAAGCTCCACATAGTTCTGACTTTTTTCCATAGCGTACACCTCAAAGTATGTTGTTGGTGCAGTCTATGAAAAAGAGCGGGCGAGTATGACAAAAGGGAAGCCCTCGCGGGCTTCCCTTTGCTGCGCTTGGAAAAAGGAGCTTACATCTTGGAGATGATGTCCACGATCTCCGCGCCGATGCGCTTCTGGGCCTCGACAGTGGCGGCGCCGATGTGCGGCGTGCAGGAGACCATCGGGTGAGAGTAGAGCGCCTTGTTGGTGGCGGGCTCGTCGGCGTACACGTCCAGACCGGCGGCGCGGACCTTGCCGCTCTCCAGACCGGCGAGCAGGGCGGCCTCGTCGACGTTGGTGCCGCGGGAGGTGTTGATGATGACGACGCCGTCCTTCATCTTGGCGATGCGCTCGGCATTGATGAGCGCGCCGCCGTCGACCGCGGGGGCGTGGACGGAGATGAAGTCAGCCTTGGCAAGCAGTTCGTCCATCTCAACGTAGGGGATGCCCAGCTGCTCCTCGATGCCGGGGATGTGGAAGATATCGAAGGCGATGACGTTCATGCCGATGGCCTTGGCCATCACGCCGAGCTTCTGGCCGATGCGGCCGAAGCCGACCACGCCGAGAGTCTTGCCGCACAGCTCGATGCCCTTGCCGTAGGCCTTCTTTTCCCACTGGTCGTTGCGCATGGTGTAGCCGGCGTGGGAGATGTAGCGCGCGCAGGAGAACATGTGCGCCATCGCGAGCTCGGCGACGGACTCGGAGGAGGCGCGCGGGGTGTTCTTCACGTCGATGCCGGCGGCCTTGGCGTAATCGACGTCGATGTTGTCAACGCCCACGCCGCCGCGGATGATGAGCTTGAGCTGGCTGCCCTTGGCCTCGTCGATCTGTGCGGCGCGGACCTTGGTCTTGGAGCGGACGACGACCACGTCGAAGTCACGCAGGGCCTTGCCCAGCTCGGCGGGCTCGTAGAACTGCTCGACGACCTC
>DJRC01000035.1:10208-20077 GCA_002437735.1 Oscillospiraceae bacterium UBA6370
TGACCCTGAGCCTTCAGCTCGGCCATCGCGGTCTTATCCATACCGTCAGTAACAAGAATACGCATGATAACTTTCTCCTTGTAAATTTTTTAAAATGGTTTTACTTGTGCTCGGCCTCGAACTTCTTGAGGAAGTCGACCAGCGCCTGAGCGCCCTCGATGGGCATGGCGTTGTAAACGCTCGCGCGCAGACCGCCAACGGACTTGTGGCCCTTGAGGTTATCGTAGCCCGCAGCCTTGGTGGCGGCGACGACTTCGGCGTCCAGCTCGGCGGAGTCGGTGACGAAGGGAATGTTCATGAGAGAGCGGAACTCCGGCTCGACCGTGCCGTGGAACATCTTGGAGGAATCCAGGAAGTCATAGATGACCTTGGCCTTGGCGATGTTGCGCTTGTGCATCTCCTCAAGACCGCCGATGCTCTTGAGGTACTTGAAGACTTTGCCGCAGCAGTAGATGGCCCAGCAGTTGGGCGTGTTGTACATGGAGTCATTCTTGGCGTGGGTGTCGTAGCGCATATAGATGGGCATCTTGGGATCGAGATCCTCACGGATGAGATCCTCGCGGATGATGACGATGACCATGCCGGCCGGGCCGACGTTCTTCTGCACGCCCGCGTAGATCATGCCGTAGTCGCTGACGTTGCAGGGCTGGGAGAGGAACATGGAGCTCTGGTCGGAGACGAGGATGTGACCCTTGGTGTTGGGCAGCTTCTGCCAGGTCACACCGTGGATGGTCTCGTTCTCGCAGATGTAGACGTAGTCGGCGTCGTCGGGAATGTCGAGATCGGAGCAGTCGGGAATGTAGCTGTAGTTCTTATCCTTGGAGGAAGCGGCAACAATGACCTTGCCGTACTTCTTGGCTTCCTTGATGGCCTTGTTGGACCATGCGCCGGTGTCGATGTAGACGGCCTTGCCGTTCTTCATTAGGTTCCAGGGAACCGCCGCGAACTGGAGGGTGGCGCCGCCCTGAATGAAGAGGACCTTATAGTTGTCGGGGATTCCCATCAAGTCGCGCAGATCGGCCTCGGCCTCGTCGATGATTTGCTGGAAGACCTTGGAGCGGTGGGACATTTCCATGACGCACATGCCGCTGCCGCGGTAGTTCATCATCTCGTCACGGATCTCCTCCAGCACGGGCTCGGGCATCATGGCGGGACCGGCGGAGAAGTTGTAGGTGCGATTGTACTTCATTGTTGTTTCCTCCTAATTGTTGTTATTTTAAGGTAAAATGACGGTTTTTGCCTAATTTAATAATTATAGTATAGTACAGCTTATTTGGATAATCAATAGAAAAAAAGAAATGACCTAAATGATTTTTTGTCAACGAAACAAAAAGTAAGATTTTTGCGTTTTGGCTTGAAAAAGCAAAGCAAGGCGGCGTTCTTAAAAAAGATGTAAGAATCGCTTAAAAAGAAAAGCATTGCATATTGCGTTAAGAACGTGTAAAATATTCGAAAAGAACCGTGAAAGAAGGTATTGCCATGCGTCCGGACGGAACCCGAGTCAAGAATGCCAGCGCCATCGTTTCGGCGCTTCCCTATATCATGCCGCGCCGCTATGACGCGCACGACTACATCACCGAGTACGCCGAGATGGAGCCGATGCGCCGCTACATTCAGAGCAAGCGGCGGGAGGGCGTGCGCATCTCCTACATGGCGCTGATCCTCGCCGCTTACTTCAAGGCGTATCAGCAGAATCCGAAGATCAACCGCTTCATCATGAACTCGAAGATCTACCAGCGCAACCACTTCTGCGTCAGCTTCGTCATTCTCAAGACGCGCGCCGACGGCACGCCCGACGAGACGAGCGTGAAGATCTTCTTTGAGGACGGGGACGACGTCATTTCCATCAACCGCAAGATCGAGGACGCGGTCGCGCTCAACCAGAAAAAGGAGCATAACAACAACACCGACCGCTTTGCGAGCTTCATGTTCTCACTGCCGGTGCTGCCGACGCTCCTGGTCGGCCTCGTCAAGCTCCTCGACCGCCTGGGCCTGCTGCCGCGCTTCGTCATCGACCTCAGCCCGTTCCACACGAGCCTTTTCATCACCAACCTTGCCAGCATCAACACGGAGGCCATCTACCACCACTGCTACGAGTTCGGCACGACAGGCGTGTTCGTCTGCATGGGCAAGCCCGTTCCCAATTTCCTCACCGGCGAATACAACAAGAAGCTCATGCCGCTCGGCATCGTGATGGACGAGCGCATCTGCACGGGCCACGAGTACGCGCTCTTCTGGCAGACGCTCCGCCGCTATCTCAAGCACCCCGAGCTGACGGAGAACGGCGCGGAGGAGCATGCGGAGATGCCGGAGGCGGCCGAGGCGTAAGGGGGCAACCGCGCGTTGCTTGCTTTTCCGGCGGAAAGCGGGTATGCTGTCCGACATGGAGGTGATCGCGCATGGAAACCAAAAATGTGATCTACGAGCTGCGCACGGGAAAGGGTATGTCGCAGGATGAGCTTGCCGAGAAGCTGTTCGTGACGCGGCAGGCGGTCTCGCGCTGGGAAAACGGCGAGACGGTGCCGAACACGGAGACGCTCAAGCTGCTCTCAAGGCTCTTCGACGTGTCGATCAATACGCTTTTGGGCTCGCCGCGGCAGCTGATCTGCCAGTGCTGCGGGATGCCGCTCGAGGAGGCGTCGCTCAGCCGTGAGCCAGACGGAGCCATCAACGAGGACTACTGCAAGTGGTGCTACGCCGACGGCAAATTTGCCTATACGAGCATGGACAAGCTCATCGACTTCTGCGCGGAGCACATGGCGAGCGAGCAATGGCCCGCCGGGCAGGTGCGCGCCTATCTGGCGGGACTCCTGCCGACGCTCAAGCATTGGCAGGCGGCGGAATAAGCGAATATCCGAAGAAAAGCGGGCCAGCGGCCCGCTTTTTTCATATCTCCTGCGGGAAGTCCTTGCAGGACTTGAGTGCGGCCCTGGCCGGCTCGCTGAGCCGGTGGCCCGTGTAGTCGAATCGCGAGCCGTGACAGGGGCAGTCCCACGATTTTTCGTCGTCGTTCCACGTCAGCTCGCAGCCGCGGTGCGGGCACCGGATGTCCACCGCGAACAGCGTGCCGTCCGTGTGGCGGTAGACGCCGTATTTTTTGCCCTGCCACTGTACGATGCCCGCGTGAGTGCGGGCAATGTCCGCCGCCGCGGTCTGCGCGGGTACGAACAGCCGCCGTCCGATGCCGCGCACGGCGTAGCCGGCGCCCTCCCAGAAGGCGGAGATGGACGCGGAGGGGAAGAAGCGCTGGGGCGAGAAAATGTCGGCGTAGGGGTAGTCCTCGCCGGTGAGACGGGCGGTGAGCAGCGTGGCGGCGACCATGCTGCCGGTCATGCCCCACTTGCCGAAGCCGGTGGCGACGTGCAGGAACGGCGCGGACGAGGAGTAGGAACCGATGTACGGCACGCCGTCGAGCGTCATGCAGTCCTGCGAGGACCAGGCGAACGCCTCCTGCGCTGCGGGAAAGAGCCGCTGCGCCTGTGCGCGCAGACGGTCGTAGCTGTCGCCGAGGTTTTCGCCGCAGCGGTGCCCGCCTCCGCCGAGGAGCAGATAGCGCCCGCTGCGCCGCAGGCTCCAGCCCTCCTCGCCCGCGTCGAGCCACATCCCGGAGAGCGGCGGCGCGCCGGTCAGCGCAAGGAGATACGAGCGCTCCTGCCGCAGCCGCAGGTCGTAGAGCCCGAAGCGCTCGAGCATGGGGAAGTGCGTGGCGACGACGACCTGCTCCGCTGTGACCGTGCCGCCGTCGCAGCGGACGGCGTGGCCGCGGATATCGCGCACGGGGGAGTGCTCGTAGACCGTCAGCCCCGGCAGCAGCGCCGCGAGGAACGGCAGCGGCGAGAGCTGCGCCTGCCGCTCGAAGCAGAGCGCCTCGCGCACCGGAAAGGGCAGCCCCTCGGGCTTCACCAGCCGTGCGGGCGCGCCGAGAGACAGTGCGCATTCCAGCTCGCGCGCGAGGGAGGGGCCGTCCGGCGCGGCATAGACGAAGGAGCTTTCATCTGAAAAGCCGCAGTCGATGCGCTTCTGCCGCACGAGCGCGCGGAACTGCCGCACGGCGCAGAGATTTGCCTGCAGGTACTGCTGCGCAAGGTACAGCCCGAAGTCATGCACCAGCCGCTCGCAGAACCGGCCGTGCTGCGCGGTGACCTTCGCCGTCGTGTGCGCGGTCACGCCCGAGGCGAGGCGGTCTCCCTCCAGCAGCACGACGCGCAGACCCCGCGTGTGCAGGGCGTAAGCGGTCAGAATGCCGGCCATGCCGCCGCCGACCACAGCGGCGTCGGCGTGCAGGTCCTCCTGCAGCGGCGGATAGGCGGGGAGCGTGTAGCGGCTGTTCCAAAGCGTTTGCATAGGCGTGCCTCCGAAGCGTTTTTGCTATTGTCTGCCGCTGCGCCGTTTCCTATTCCTGCCGGAATTGGGAAATAGTTGGACTTGCAAAAATGGTTACAAAATGTAACCATTAGAGGACGGAGGGAGCAAATCCCTCGAAAAGCACGAAAAGGAGAATGTACCATGAAAAAACTGCTTTCCCTGTCGCTGGCGCTGCTGGCAGCCGCGGCCATGACCGTCCCGACGCTTGCCGCGTCCCACACCGTGCAGCGCGGCGACACGATGTGGAGGCTCGCCGTGCGGTATCAGGTCGGCACGAGTGAGATCATCGACGCGAACCCGCAGGTCGCGGACCCGGCCCTCATCTACCCCGGCGACGTGCTGACCATCCCCGAGACGGGTGCCTCCGTCCGCGCCTACGAGCAGGAGGTCGTCCGCCTTGTGAACGCCGAACGTGCGAAGCACGGCCTTGCCGCGCTGACCGAGGACTGGGAGCTTTCCCGCGTCGCACGCTACAAGTCGCAGGACATGCACGATAACCGTTACTTCGCGCACAGCAGCCCGACCTACGGCACGCCCTTCCGGATGCTCCGCGCCTTCGGCCTCAGCTACCGCACGACGGGCGAGAACATCGCCATGGGCTATGCCACGCCTGCCGCGGTCGTCGCAGGCTGGATGAACAGCGAGGGTCACCGCGCCAACATCCTCAACAGCGCCTATACGAAGATCGGCGTCGGCTACGTCGCCGACGGCCGCTACTGGACGCAGCAGTTCATCGGCTGAGACGATGGATCTCATCGGATAAAACGATGGACTCTTTCACCGCTTGACTTTTCCGCCGACTCGTGTAAAATCACCTTGTTCAGACGATGTGAAATTGCCGTAAAGAAACGGGACGGAAGGGGGAGCGGACCATGGAGAAGCTGCAGGACGTGACCGGCCACGTGATGGTCTATGTGAAAACGCTGGTCAAGTGGCTGCTGACCGCCGCGCTCATCGGCGCGGTCGGCGGCGCGGTCGGCTCGCTGTTCCACCTCGGTGTGGAGTATGCCACCGCGCTGCGGACAGAGGTCCCTACGCTGCTTTACGCGCTGCCGCTCGCGGGCGTGCTGATCGTCGCGCTCTACCGCTTCCTGCGCACGCAGGGCGTGGGCACCAACGCGGTGATCGACGCGGTGCATCAGGGACGCGAGCTGCCGATCCTGCTCATTCCCGCCATCTTCCTTGCCACGCTTCTCACACATCTGGCGGGCGGCAGCGCGGGACGCGAGGGAGCGGCGCTGCAGATCGGCGGCGACCTCGGCGAGCACTTCGGCAAGCTGCTGCGCATGGACGATAAGGACTGCCGCCTGGCGACGCTGTGCGGCATGAGCGCGCTGTTCTCCGCGCTGTTCGGCACGCCGCTCGCAGCGGTGTTCTTCGCGCTCGAGGTCGTGAGCATCGGCGTGCTGTACTATTCCGGGCTTATTCCCTGCATCACCTCGTCGCTGGTGGCCTACGCTGTGTCGCTGCGCTTCGGCATCGAGCCGATGCGCTTCGCCGTTGCCGCGCCGGAGACCGATGCGCTCACGCTGGCGCGTGCGGCGATGCTGGCGCTCGGCTGCGCGCTGGTGAGCATCCTCTTCTGCGAGGCGCTCCACCGCACGGAGCATCTGACGGAGCGGCTGGTCAAAAACGATTATCTGCGCGCCTTCCTCGGCGGCTGCCTTGTGATCGCGCTGACGCTGCTCGCCGGCTGCCGCGACTACAACGGCGCGGGCGGCCATGTCATCGCTGCCGCGCTCGGCGGCACGGCGAAGCCGGAGGCGTTCCTGCTCAAGATTGTCTTTACCGCCGTCACGCTCGGCTGCGGCTTCAAGGGCGGCGAGATCGTGCCCACGCTCTTTGTCGGCTCGACCTTCGGCTGCGCGGCGGGAGCGTTGCTCGGCCTGCCCGCGGGCTTTGCTGCGGCGCTCGGCATCGCGGGCCTTTTCTGCGGCATGACGAACTGCCCCATCACCTCGCTGCTCATCAGCATTGAGCTGTTCGGCGCGGAAGGACTGCTGTGCTACGCTGTTGTGTGTGCGGTGAGCTATGTCTGCTCCGGCTATCGGGGGCTGTACTCCAGCCAGACCATCCTCTACTCCAAGCTGCGCGCGGAGTTCATCAACGTCCACACGAAGTGAATAAATCGACGTCTCCCGCGGCAAACTGCAAAAAATGCCGCGGGAGGTTTTTTATGGATAATGTTCAGCCAATGGGCGGGCTTGATTTTCTGAGTCTCGCCGTCACAGCGGTCGTTTCGTATCTGGTTCTGTTTTTGCTCACGAAGCTGGTGGGCAACAAGCAGATTTCGCAGATGACAATGTTTGACTACATCTCCGGCATCTCAGTCGGCTCCATTGCCGCCGAGATGGCGACCGAGCCGGAGACGCCGTTGCGCCCGCTCACCGGCATGGTGGTCTACGGGCTTCTGGCCTGGGGCATCGCGCTGTGGACGAACAAGTCTCTCGCCGCGCGGCGGAACTTTACCGGCAAGCCGCTCATTCTCTACGACGGAGGCACGCTCTACCGTGAGCACCTCAAGCGGGCGAAGCTCGACCTGAGCGAGTTCCTTACGCTCTGCCGCACGGGCGGCTGGTTCGACCTCTCCCAGCTCGAGACGGTCGTCTTTGAGCACAACGGCAACCTGAGCTTTTTGCCCAAGGAGGCCTACCGCGCCGCGCAGCCGACCGACCTTTCGCTCTCGCCGAAGCAGAGCGTACTCATGACGCCTGTCATCATGGACGGCGAGGTGCTGCCGGAGAATCTGCGGTCCGTCGGCAAGGACGAGGTCTGGCTCACGAAAAAGCTGCGCGAGCAGGGCTATTCCGCTTGCGGGGAGATATTCCTTGCCCTCTGCGACGGAAGCAGCGAGGCCCCGCAGCTTTATCCGATCGAGATGAAGAAAACGCCGAGGGAAGACGGCGAATAACGAACAGGCGGCGCCCCCCGAGGGAGCGCCGCTTGGCTTAGTGCTGGTATTCAAATTCGAGGTTGTAGAGGCTGACGATGTCGCCGTCTTGAATGCCCATCTCCTCAAGGCGGGCAAAGAGACCACTCTCGCGCAGCATCTTGTCGAAATACATCCGGCTCTCATAGTCGGAGAAGTTGACGTTCGCCATGAGCCGCTCGAGCCACGGGCCTTCGACAATGTAGGTATTGTCGTCCACCGTGATGTTGAGCGGGGCGGAGGTGTCGAGCTTCGGCGGGCGCGGGACATATTCCGGCTCGTAGACCGTGACCGGCGGGAGTGTGGAGAGCTTTTCGGCGATCTTCAGCACCAGCTCGCGCGTGCCGGTGTGGGATGCGGCGGAAAGGGCGAAGAGGGGATAGCCCGCCTCCTCGACGTGCGCGCGCAGCTTTTCGAGCAGTGCTTCGTCCTCCGTGATGTCGGTCTTGTTTGCGACCACGATCTGCGGGCGCGTCGCCAGCTCGGGGGAATACTGCGCCAGCTCGGCGTTGATGGCATCGAAGTCCGCGACGGGGTCGCGCCCCTCGCTGCCCGAAACGTCCACGACATGGACGAGCAGGCGGCAGCGGTCGATGTGGCGCAGGAAGTCATGACCGAGGCCTGCGCCGTCCGCCGCGCCCTCGATGATGCCGGGGATATCCGCCATGACGAAGCTCACGCCCTCGTCGACGTATACGACGCCGAGGTTGGGGAAGAGCGTGGTGAAGTGATAGTTGGCGATCTTCGGCCGCGCCTTGGAAACAACGGAGAGCAGCGTCGATTTGCCGACGTTGGGGAAGCCGATGAGGCCCACGTCCGCGAGCAGCTTGAGTTCTAAAATGACGTCGTGGCTCTCGCCGGGCAGGCCCGCCTTGGCAAAGCGCGGAACCTGGCGGGTGGGCGTGGCGAAGTGGCAGTTGCCCCAGCCGCCCTTGCCGCCCTTGCAGAGAACGTAGGGCTCGGACGAGGACATATCCTTGATGATCTCGTTCGTCTCCGCGTCGCGCACGAGCGTGCCGCGCGGCACGCGGATGGTGAGCGGCTTGCCGCTCTTGCCGAACTTGCGGCTGCCCTGACCATCCATGCCGTTCTCGGCGGTGTATTTGCGCTTGTAGCGGAAGTCCATCAGCGTGGACATATTGTCGTCCACCTGCAGAATGATGTCGCCGCCATTGCCGCCGTCGCCGCCGTCGGGACCGCCGGCGGCGATGTATTTCTCGCGGTGGAACGCGACCGCGCCGTTGCCGCCCTTGCCGGCGGAAACGGAGATGCGCGCCTTATCAATGAATTCCGTTGCCATATCGAAAAACCTCCTTCGGGGGTATCGTTCTCTAACTCTTCTATTTTACCCGCTTTTGCGTGCTCCGTCAAGGAAAAGCACAAAAAAGGAAGCGCAAGCCGACGGCTTGAGCTTCCTTTTTCAAACCACTCAATTACTCAGCGGGATACACGCAAGCCTGCTTGCGATCCTTGCCGAGCTTCTCGAAGCGGAGCACACCGTCCGCCTTGGCGAACAGGGTGTCGTCGCTGCCGATACCGACGTTGACGCCGGGATGGATGTGGGTGCCGCGCTGGCGAACAAGAATGTTGCCCGCGAGAACGAACTGACCGTCGGCGCGCTTGGGACCAAGGCGCTTGGACTTGGAGTCACGGCCGTTCTTGGTCGAGCCCATACCTTTTTTATGAGCGAAGAACTGAAGACCAATGTTCATCATAATTCGTAGTCCATCCTTTCTGTAGAATGATGCGTGGGGGAGAGGAGGCTCACGCCTCCATTACTTCGATGTTTTCGGGATACTCGTCGTGCAGCTCCGTGAAGTAGAGCATCAATCCGGCCAGAAGAGACTGGCAGGCGCTCTCCGCCGCGGTGCTCAGACCGCCGGGGAGACGGAACTCGATGGAACCCGATTTTTCATGGACCTTGACGGAGGCCGCGAGACCCAGCACGTCGTTCACGGTCGCGTCCACGAGACGCACGGCGCTCGTGATGGCGGCGCATACGATGTCGGAGCCTGCCTCGGCATAGCCGCTGTGGCCCTTCGCGTCGAAGCCGATGATGCGCTTTCCCTCGGTGAGGAAGGTAACGGTCGTCATGGCTCAGAAGCTGATCTTGCCGATCTCAACCTTGGTATAAGGCTGACGATGACCCTGGCGTTTACGGTAGCCCTTCTTGGGGTTGTACTTGAAGATACGGATCTTCTTGCCCTTGCCGTTCTTGACGACCTTGGCGTCAACCTTCGCGCCCTCCACCACGGGAGTGCCGAACTTGGTGTTCTCGCCGTCCACGATGGCCAGAACGGTGTCGAAGGTAACGGCCTCGCCGGCCTCGACGTCCAGCTTCTCGATGAACAGAGTGTCGCCCTCGCTGACATTGTACTGCTTACCGCCGGTAACGATGATCGCTTGCATGTGTGCACCTCACTTTCCTTTATTACGGACTCGCTGTCGGGGGTGATCGGACGGACCGATGCTTTATACCCATTCAAAGCGGCTCACCGATTATAACAGGGAAAAGCGGGAAAGTCAAGCGTTTTTCCTCGACTTTCCCGCTGTGTTTACTTGTAAAAGTAAATTC
>DJRC01000012.1 GCA_002437735.1 Oscillospiraceae bacterium UBA6370
AGTACAACATCATGGTCAACACCATGGGCCCCGGCCGCATCTACACCGACCGCATCAAGTACCTCAACACGATCCGCGCCGAGAAGGCGGGCATCACGCTCGAGGAGTACAACACGAAGGATGCCGCGAGCTTCCCGCAGAAGCGCTACCAGACGGCGGACGAGTACGCCCGCTCCGTGGTGTTTATCTGCTCTCCCGCAAACAGCGCCATCTCCGGTCAGGTCATCTGCGTCGACGGCGCCATGACCACTGCGTACTAAGAACCTTATTTTGCGCTGCTGAAATCAATAAAAAGGGAACTGCTTCTCAACGGGAGAAGCGGTTTCCTTTTTCAATTCAAAGCTCTTGGAACCGCGCCTACATTTCATCATCCGCAAGTTCACCGCGCTCGACCTGCTCCAACACCCGCATCGCTTGTGCAACAGCGGCGTTCCACTCGTCCACGCTGATCTTCCCCCGGCTCTTCCTCCGCTTTAACCGATTGTAGGCGCGGTCATACTCCACACGGGCCGGACTGCGGTTTGCCTTTCCCTGTGCTTCCTTGCGGTGCGCTCCCACCTTTCGGCAGGTCCGCTCTGTCTCACCGGGCGCAATATTGTTGCAGCAGCAAGTGTTATAGCCGGCAGTCAGCAGAAAATACTTTCCGCAGTTATGACATCGCTGCGGCGCGTTTCCAACTGCGCCACGCGAACCGCAAGACGAACCAGTGTCATCCGAGCGAAGCGACCATCGCAAAGAGACTGCACCTCTCGCGCAACACCGTTGCAAAGCATGTTCGTCTGTTGGAAGATCGCGGTCTCATCGTCACGGAACGTACCGGCATTATCACGCGGCGAGATATCAAGAAAAACGGCAACCTGCTCTACACGCTCGTCCCGATGCACGAGGTCGTGGAAGCATACTATGGACGACAGCTCACAGTGGTGGGCATCACAGCGGAGCGGCGTCGGGTGCAGGCAAAGCTGTTGGCGCAGCAGGGTGCGCCCCCGGGTTGCCCTTGTGAGCCGCTGTGTGCGATCCTGTGGGCGAGGTCGAGTGTGTACTCGGTAAGCCCCCATTTTGACAAGCACAGGGCGCTTGTGCAAAGGCGTGCGAATGGCCTCGCGGAAGCCTTTTCCGGGGGATCCGAGCGCATTTCAGCCCGTTCGATTTTGCGCAAGATAAAGGGCTGCAGTCGGTTTCAGCCTTTCGCGCACCATACCGCAGTCGGTCCTCAGAAAAGCCGCGGTGTGTTAGGCGTTTGCAGCGTTTCTGACCGCGCCGGTAGAAAGAAAATGAAGAATGAACGAAGATAACAAGAGAAACACCACACAATGGCTTCGCCCCAGTACGCTCCAGCGTATGGACAGCTGGTTGGCAGAGGATAACTGTCAAAGCCGAAGCGAATTCACGGAGAAGGCCCTGCGGTTCTATATGGGCTATCTCGGGAGCTGTGATACAACGGAGTATCTCTCAAAAGCATTGGTGGCGATGATCCGCAGCACACTGGAAAAATCACAGTTACCGGATGAACCAGTTGCTCTTCAAGTGGTGCGTGGAGCTGAACATGATGTGCCACACCATCGCCGCGCACTTCCGTGCCGCTCCCATCGACCGCAGGGAGCTGCGCGCTTACGCCATAGACGAGGTCAAGCGCACCAACGGGCAGATCAGCTTCTCCAACGCCATCGACACGCAGCGCCGCCTCGAGCCGGAGAGCGAATGGCCCGATGAAGATTGACGCGATAGATTTCTTGAAAAAAGTTTGCGCGTTCGGATAGCTTTCCGCTCTGCGTTGTAGTATGTATGTTGGCTGTCAAAAGCAACAGGAGGGGATGCCGCAAACGGCATCCCCTCCTGCTAAACAATAGGCCCAACATCGCGACCTCTGCTGCTTTCTCACTTTCCCGGCAAGCTCATTCCTCTTCTGTGACCGGGATGCAGATCTCGGTCACGAATTTTTCGGTGTCGCGGGTAAAGCCCTGGTCGATAAGCGTGATCTCACGTGAAAAGCCGGAGAGCCGCAGACGATGCTCCGCCATGAACCGCTCCAGCCTTCGGTACTGCTCGGGAGACTGAAGATGATGACCACGAAAGCGGACCCGGACGCAGAGCGTCTCCGGCAATGCGAGGAACGCGCCGTCGAAGCGGTCAGCCTCGTCCAACAGCAGGAACGCTCCGTCATAGCGGTCGTACCGCTTCTCTCTGAGATGCTCCTCGGAAATGCTGAAGCCGACCTTTCCGAGGAAGATGGCCGCCTCGGTCTGCGCCGCGGCAAGGCGGCTGATAGACAGCTCCGCGTCGTCTGTATTCTGCACCGCAAGGTGGTTCTCCGTCCAGAAGATGCGGCAGGGCGGTACGCGGACGATCTCGATGCTGCCCGGCGCAGCGCTCTGCGCGTCACGCAGCCGCTGCAGCTGGGCGTCGATCTTGCGCTCGATGCGGGCAAGCTCGCGCTGCTTTTCCGCAACGACCGCTTTCTGCCGGCACAGCTTTTCCTCGATCCGGTCCACCTCGCGTCCGTGCAGGAAATCCGCGATCTCGCCAAGCGGCATATCCAGCGCACGCAGGTAGCGGATGGTGTTGAACAGCTCGAACTGACGCGGACTGTAGTAGCGGTAGCCGGTCGCGGAGTCCACATACTCCGGCGTGATGAGGCCGGTGCTCTCGTAGTGGCGGATGCTGCTGACGCTCAAATGAAAGAGCCGCGCCATGTCGCCGATGGAAAAGAGCTTCGCATCCATTCCTATCCCTCCTTACGGCTGTATTTTGCCCTATGTGTGAGCAGGGCAAAAAGGATGATGCACACAATATCCGAGAAAAGCGAGCCCGCCGCCGACGCAAGCCCCATGGGGAAAAGCGTGTCGGTAAAGAGCTTCGAGGCGAGGAACGCCCCCGGGATGCGCACGCAGATAATAGAGAGCGCATTGTGCAGGAACGAGAAGCCGGAGCGTCCGATGGCGCAGAAATAGCCGCTGAAGCTGAACTGTATCCCGGCAAGAAAGCTGTCCCAGACGTAGCCGCGCAGGTACTGTCCGCCCAGGAGGATGACCTCCGCGCCGTCCGCTCGGGTCGAGTCGGTAAACAGGGCGATGACCGGCTCGGCGATAAACTGAACGCCCACCGCGATCATTAGGCTGCAAGCGCAGGCGAGCAGCGCGGCACAGCGCAGCGTTCCCACCGCGCGCTCGGGCTTCCCCGCGCCGATGTTCTGCGCGCCGATGGCGGAAACGGCGGAGAGCATGGAGGACGGAATTAGGAACAGGAAACTCATGATCTTCTCCACGATGCCCACCGCGGCCGCGTCCGCCAATCCGCGGCGGTTGGCGATGATGGTGATGATAATAAAGGAGATCTGTATAAAGCCGTCCTGTAATGCCACCGGAACGCCGACGGAAAGCAGGTTCCGCATCACGGGGCGGTCCACTCTGAAATCATCCCTGCACAGCACGATGCTCTTTCGCTTCATAATGACGGCCAGTGAGACAACAACACTGATCGCCTGAGAAAGTGTTGTACCAAGTGCCGCGCCCGCAGGCCCAAGCTGAAGCGTCCCCATAAAGAGATAATCCAGCCCAATGTTGGCGGCGCAGGCGACGGCGATAAAGTACATTGGGCTTTTGCTGTCGCCAAGGCCGCGGAAGATGGAGCTGATGATGTTATACGCCGTGATGAACGGGATGCCGATGAAGCAGATGGTCAGGTATGCGGCGGTGCCGCCGACCGCCTCCTCCGGTGTGGACATGACGGAAACGATGGGATGGACAAGGAGAAGCAGGACTGCCGTCAACGTGACGGAGACCGCCATGAACAGGACGACAGTATTCCCGATGTCCTGCGCTGCGCGCTTCCGGTCTCCCGCGCCGACCGCCTGCCCAATGCTGACGGTCGCGCCCATTGCAAGCCCCACGATCATCACCGTGAGCATGTGCATGACCTGCGAGCCGATGGAGACGGCGGTCGTGCTGGCGACGCCCTCAAACTGCCCGATGATGAACAGGTCGGCCATGCCGTAGAGCGTTTGCAGAAAGTAGGAGAGCAGATAAGGCAGCGAGAACAGGACAACATTTTTGAGTACGCTGCCGGTTGTGAGATTTTTTTCCATGTGCATCGATCCCTTCGCTTGAATGACTTGGCATCATTATAAACTCTACAACCGTTGTAGAGTCAAGAGCGAAGAAAACATCTTGCTGAATTTTTCAAAAGCGCATTCTGTTGACAGCGGCTTATCGCACCAAAATGGACATGACGATCAGAAGGATCGTCAGAAATGCAAAGCTGATCCCGGAAAACAGGAAAAGAAAATGCTTTCCGCCATTGGGAACGCGGCGCGTATATTCCCGAAAGGCAATGAGACTTGCCAGAGAAGCCACCAGCGTCCCTGCGCCGCCCACGTTGACGCCGACCAGAAGCCCCCGGGCATCCTGCGTGAAGCGGCTGAGCAGAATGGCGGCAGGAACATTGCTGATGATCTGGCAGGTGAGCGCGGAGATCAGCATCGTCCCGTGGGATAAAAGGCGGGCGAACAGTACCCGAACAGGTTCCATCCGGGCAAGATTGCCGGAAAAGGTGAAAAATGCGGCGAAGGTAGCCAGCAGTCCCCAGTCCACGGTTTTCAATGCGTGCCGATCCAAAAACCAGAGCGCCAGAACAATGGCCGTCAGGCCAAGCGCATAGGGCACCAGCCGCAGAACCATGGCAACGGCTAAACAGAACAGTCCCCCATAGACGGCGGCCCGACGGGGGTCTACCGTGGCCTGCGCCTCCGGCACGGAAAGCCTGTCTTTGGGAAACATTAGGCAGCACAGGAGAATGAGGACGGCAGACAGGATGAAAGGCAGCAGCATTGCCGAAAAGAACATCTTCACGGAAAGGCCGTAATAGCTGAAAAGATAGAGATTCTGCGGATTGCCGAAGGGCGTGATCATTCCGCAGAGGTTGGCAGCACAGTTTTGCAGAATGAACAGGAGCGCGGCGTGCTTTTCCTGACCGGTAGACGAAAGGACAAACCACCCAAGCGGCAGAAAGGTCAGCAAGGCGGTATCATTGGTCAGAAGCATAGACCCGAACATGGTAATGACCACCAGTGCCGTACATACGCTCCGAACCGTGGAAAAAGTACGCACCATCCGCTGGGAAAGGGCAGAAAAGATATGCAGGTCCCGCAGAGCACCTACCACCGCCAAAACACTAAACAGGCAGGAAAGCGTTTTAAGGTCGTAATAGCCTAAGTAGTCCCGATCAGGCGGAACAAAAAATGCCGTTACAGCTGCGGCCAGCAGTGAAATGACCAGCATAGCATTCGCACGGCACCAAGATTTGACCTTACTCATAAAAAGCTCCTTCGCGTGAAAAATGCGGAATTATGCGTGTCTGCTTCCGCGAAGAAGACCGCACATTTCCGAGGGCCCTTGCTGCTCTTGGATAGCTTTTTCGGTGCAACACAGGTGCAACAAAACGGCAACAAGGTGCGGAAAAGCAGAGAGGATCACACAGTAAAAAGGGAAACCGCACTCCCAAAAGGAAGTGCGGTTTGGTGCGGACTACTGGACTCGAACCAGTGACCTCATGCGTGTGAAGCATGCGCTCTAACCAGCTGAGCTAAGCCCGCAAATGGTGACCCGTACGGGATTCGAACCCATGTTACAGCCGTGAAAGGGCCGTGTCTTAACCACTTGACCAACGGGCCATATAACGCACGGGATGCTTTCGCATCCCGTGCTTTTGGTAGCGGCACCTGGATTCGAACCGGGGACACTTCGGGTATGAACCGAATGCTCTGGCCAACTGAGCTATGCCGCCATATTCTGCCCGACAGGACAAGGAACAGTATAACAGAGGAAAAGTCCGTTTGTCAATAGCTTTCTCGTAAAAAATCAAAAAATGCGGCAGAACGCGCTTTATATTTTCTCTTTACCTTTCCGCGCATCTTTGCTATAATATTAGATTGAATTAGTATCCGCGGCACCTTTGCCGTACAGATCGGAGGTCTCTGCATGAAATACGAACGCTGGCTCATCCCGGAAACGGATGACGCCGCGGTCGAAGCTCTGATGGACGCAGGCTATCCCTATCTGGTATCGACCGTACTGGCCTCGCGCGGCGTCGTCACGCCCGAGCAGGCCGCCGCGCATCTTGACCGCGAGCGCTCGCTGGTCTACTCTCCCTTCCTGATGCGCGACATGGACAAGGCCGTGGCGCGCATCGACCACGCGCTTGCCGGCGGCGAGACCATCGCCGTGTTCGGCGATTACGACGTGGACGGCATCACCTCCACCTGCCTTCTGACCGATTATCTCCGCTCCCGCGGCGCGGCGGTACTCATGCACATTCCCCGCCGCATTGAGGAGGGCTACGGCCTCGGCTGCGACGCGATCCGCGCCCTTGCCGAGCAGGGCGTCACGCTCATCGTCACCGTAGACTGCGGCATCACCGGCGTGGAGGAAACGGCGTTCGCCGCCACGCTCGGCGTCGATCTCGTCATCACCGACCACCACGAATGTAAGGACGAGCTGCCCGCCGCCTGCGCCGTGGTCGATCCCCACCGCCCGGACTGCGGCTTTCCGTTCAAGCATCTTGCTGGCGTCGGCGTCGCGCTCGAGCTGGTCCTCGCCCTCGGCGGCGCCGAGCGCGAAAACGCGCTCTTTTCCCGCTACTGCACCCTTGCCGCCATCGGCACCATTGCCGACGTCATGCGCATGGAGGGCGAAAACCGCACCATTGTCCAATGTGGCCTCGAGGGCATCGACCGCAGCGACTTCACCGGACTGCACGCGCTGCTGCGCGAGGCCGGCCTGACCGGCCGACCGCTCTCCTCCGTGCAGATCGGCTTCGTCCTCGCTCCCCGCATCAACGCCGCCGGACGCATGGGCCGCGCGGAGCTGGCCGCCGAGCTCCTGCTCACGCAGGACCCCGCCAAGGCGGAGCGGCTCGCCCGCGAGCTGTGCGACCTCAACCGCGAGCGCCAGAGCGTCGAGCAGGATATCTTCCGCTGCGCCATCGAGCAGATGGACACCCTCGCCCCCACCGAGCGCAACGCGCTCGTGCTCTCGAGCGAGGAGTGGCATCAGGGCGTGGTCGGCATCGTCGCCTCGCGCCTTTCCGAAAAATTCTCCTGCCCCAGCTTCATGATCCACCTCGCCGGCGGCATGGGCAAGGGCTCCTGCCGCAGCTATGGCGGCTTCAACCTCTTCGCTGCGCTCGAGGCGTGCAGCGACCTGCTCGTCGGCTTCGGCGGGCACGAGCTCGCTGCGGGCTTCACCATCAAGGAGGAGAATATCCCCGCCTTCCGCAAGCGCATCAATCAATACGTCCGCACCCACTGCGGCGACTCCGCCCCCGTCTCCTCGCTGGAGATCGACGCCGCTCTCACCCGCCCGAACCTCATCACGCTTCAGGAGGTCGAGGAGCTTTCCCGCCTCGAGCCCTACGGTGCGGGCAATAACCGCCCCGTCTTCTGCCTGCGCGGCGCGCGGCTGGAGTCCATGCAGAGCGTGGGGCAGAACAAGCATCTCAAGCTCCGGCTCCAAAAGGGCCACACGAGCTTCGACGGCATCTTCTTCTCCGTCACCCCCGCGGAATGCGGCCTGACCGTCGGCGAGCGCGTGGACGCCGCCTTCTACCTTCAAGTCAATGAATTCCGCGGCAGCCGCTCCCTACAGCTCCAGCTCGTCGATCTGCGCAGCGCCCACGATCCCGGCGCCCGCGAGGCCGAGCAGCTCGAGCTGTGCCGCACGCTGATCCGCGGCGGCAGCGTGAGCGCGAAGGACGCCGCGAAGCTCCTGCCCTCGCGCGAGCAGTTCGTGCGTGTCTGGCGTGCGCTCGAGCGCGAGGTGGACGGAACGCTCACCTCTCCGGAGCTGCCCTTCCTGCGGCGGCTCTCCGCCGAGGCCCTCGGCGCAGAGAGCTTTCCGCGCGCGGTCGTGTGTCTCGCGGTCTTTGCCGAGCGCGGCCTCGTGACCGTCGAGCGCAACAACAAATACATCACGCTCCGTCTCACCGGCGGCAAGCGTGTGGATCTTGATGCCAGCCCCTATCTCTGCGCCCTGCGCGAGGGACTGGACGGAACGAAAGGAGGCAGCAGCGTATGAGCGACGTAAAAACGATCGAGCAGGTTCCCATTGAGCAGACCCCACAGCCCATTCCCGAGGTGGTGCAGAAGCAGTACGACCATTTGGTCGAGACCATCCGCGCCTACAATCCCGGCGCGGACTTCGCCCAGATCGACGCCGCTTTCCACTACGCCGCCGCGCACCACGGCGCCCAGAAACGCAAGGACGGCTCGCCCTTTGTCACCCACCCCATCGCCGTCGCGCAGATCGTGGCGGAGGAGCTGCATCTCGACAGCGAATCCATCATCGCCGCCCTCCTGCACGACTGCATCGAGGACACCGACGCGACCTACGACGACATCGCCAAGCGCTTCTCCCCCACCGTCGCCGATCTGGTCGAGGGCGTCTCCAAGCTCACGCGCGTCCACTACACGAGCAAGGAAGAGGAGCAGATGGAAAATCTGCGCAAGATGCTCATGGCCATGGCCAAGGACATCCGCGTCATCCTCATCAAGATCGCCGACCGCACGCACAATATGCGCACGATGGAGTACCAGTCCACCGACAAGCAGCGTCAGAAGTCGCTCGAGACGATGGAGATCTACGCTCCCATCGCCCACCGTCTCGGTATGCAGCGCATGAAGTGGGAGCTGGAGGACCTTTCCCTCAAATACCTCGACCCCACCGCCTTCAACGAGATCACCCACTCCCTCGAGGAAAAGTCCAAGGAATACGGCTCGTTCATGGAGCGTATCCAAAAGCAGATCGAGGGCAAGCTCACCGAGGACCACATCCCCTTCCGCCGCGTCTACGGCCGCATGAAGCACCCCTACAGCATCTACCGCAAGATGTATGCCCAGAGCAAGACCATGGACGAGGTGTTCGACCTCTTCGCCTTCCGCGTCATCGTCGATACCGTCGCGGACTGCTACAACGTCCTTGGCGTCATCCACGACCTCTACCGTCCCGTGCTCGGCCGCTTCAAGGACTATATCGGCACGCCCAAGCCCAACGGCTACCAGTCGCTCCACACCACGGTCATGGGCCCCGACGGCGTGATGTTCGAGGTGCAGATCCGCACGCAGGAGATGCACGACATCGCCGAATACGGCATCGCCGCTCACTGGAAGTATAAGCAGGGCATCTCCGGCAGCGCCAACGAGCAGAACTACGAATGGGTCCGCCGCCTCCTCGAAAATCAGGAGAATACGGACGCCGAGGAATTTATCCACACCCTCAAGGTCGACATGTTCGCCGACGAGGTGTTCGTCTTTACCCCCCGCGGCGACGTGACGAACCTCCCCACCGGCGCGACGCCCATCGACTTCGCCTACTCCGTCCACTCCGCCGTCGGCAACTCCATGGTCGGCGCCAAGGTCAACGGGCGCATCGTCCCGCTCGACTACCAGCTCAAAAACGGCGACGTGGTCGAGGTTCTCACGAGCAAATCCGCCCACGGCCCCAGCCGCGACTGGCTTCAGATCGCCAAGTCCAACGAGGCCCGCGGCAAGATCCGCCAGTGGTTCAAGAAGGAAAAGCGCGAGGAGAACATCGTCAACGGCCGCGCGGCCTTTGAATCCGAGCTCAAGCACTACGGTATCTCCGTCGCCGCCGTCACCGGGGACGAGCTGCGTCCCACGCTGCTCAAAAAGACCGGCTTCGGCAACCTCGACGATATGTATGCCGCCATCGGCTACGGCGGCTTCTCGGCGCAGAAGGCCGTCAACCGCATTCGCGACGAGCTCAAGGCCATTAACAAGCAGCAGCAGGCCGAGCGCGACGCCACCGTGCCCATCCCCGGCGAGCCGGGCAAGACCCGCCCCGCCGTTCCCATGCGCGAGAAGAGCGAGGACGGCATCGTGGTGCAGGGGCTTTCCAACTGCCTCGTCAAGTTCTCCAAGTGCTGTACGCCCGTTCCGGGCGATGACATCGTCGGCTTTATCACCCGCGGCTACGGCGTGTCCGTTCACCGCGCCGACTGTCCCAACGCCGCGCCCGAGCGCCGCCGTCCCGAGGAGGCCGGCCGCTGGGTCAAGGTCAGCTGGGGCAAGGACGTCAAGCAGTCCTACCAGACCTCGCTCGACATCTACGCCAAGGACCGCATCGACCTTGTGCTCGACGTCTCTGCCGTTCTCTCGTCCACGCAGACCCGCGTCGCGGGCCTCAACGCCAAGACCACCGCGGACGGCTTTGCCCTCATCCATCTCGAGATCTTCGTCGCCGACAGCGAGCAGCTTTCCGCCGTCATGCGCCGCCTTCACCAGATCAGCGGCGTGATGAAGGTCGACCGCCCCGCCGGCTGACGCTCTGAATTTTATAAGGAGGAATTCTATCATGCTTTCCATCAACGTTTCCCACGCAAAACCCTTCCTTTCCTATCCCTATGAAGAAGTCCTCCGCCCCCGTCTCGAGCGCGCACAGCGCGAGCTCCTCAACGGCGGCGGCAAGGGCGACGATTTCATCGGCTGGGTCCGCCTGCCCGCGCAGTACGACCGCGAGGAATACGCGCGCATTCTCGCCGCCGCGAAAAAGATCCAGGGCGACTCCAGAGCCCTCGTCGTCATCGGCATCGGCGGCAGCTACCTCGGCGCGCGCGGCGTGATCGAGTGCCTGTGCTCGCCCAACTACAACTTGAAGAAAAAGGACACCCCCAACGTCTACTTCATCGGCAACGGCCTGTCCTCCGCCGCGCTGCGCGAGGTGATGGAGCTCATCGGCGACGACGATTTCTCCGTCAACGTCATCTCCAAATCCGGCACGACCACCGAGCCCGCCGTCGCCTTCCGCTTCTTCCGCGAAAGGCTCGAGCAAAAGTACGGCAAGGCGGGCGCGGCTCAGCGCATCTACGCCACCACCGACGCCCATAAGGGCGCCCTCAAGTCCCTTGCGGACGCCGAGGGCTACGAGGAGTTTGTCGTGCCCGACAACGTCGGCGGACGCTACAGCGTCCTCACCGCGGTCGGCCTGCTCCCCATCGCCGTCGCGGGCGTGGACACCGACGCGCTGCTCGCCGGTGCGCGGGAGATGGAAGCGCTCTGCGAGATCGCGGACTACACCAATCCTGCGTGGCAGTACGCCGCCATGCGCCACGAGCTCTACCGCTCCGGCAAAAAGATCGAGCTGCTCGCCTGCTTCGAGCCGTCGTTCCGCTTCATGGCGGAGTGGTGGAAGCAGCTCTACGGCGAGAGCGAGGGCAAGGAGGGCAAGGGTCTCTTCCCCGCCAGCGTCGATTTTACCGCCGACCTGCACTCCATGGGTCAGTATATCCAGCAGGGCGAGCGCACGCTGCTGGAGACCGTCGTCCGCTTCGCCGCCGACCCCGACCAGCTCATCGTCCCGCACGACGACGTCAACGGCGACGGCCTGAACTTTCTCGAGGGCAAAACGATGGACTTCATCAACCGTCAGGCGATGGACGGCACGCTTCTCGCTCACGTCGAGGGCGGCGTCCCCAACCTCATCGTCTCCCCCGGCGAGCGCAATGCCCGCACCCTCGGCGAGCTCATTTACTTCTTTGAGTTCTCCTGCGGCCTGTCCGGCTATCTGCTCGGCGTCAATCCCTTTGATCAGCCCGGCGTCGAGGCCTACAAGAAGAATATGTTCGCGCTGCTCGGCAAGCCCGGCTACGAGGAGGCCGGCGAGGCCCTGCGCGCCAGACTCAGCAAATAAGCGATAAGGAGAACCGCCATGAAAGCAGTCCTCATGCGCGTCCGGCGCGCCAGCGTCACCATCGACGAGCGGGAAACGCGCTCCATCGGCAAAGGCTTTCTCATCCTCCTCGCCGTCACGCACGACGATACCGAGGCGCAGGCCGTCAAGCTCGCCGACAAGCTCTGCTCGCTCCGTCTTTTTGAAGACGCGGACGGCAAGATCAACCTCACGCTCGATGAGGTCGGCGGCGAGATCATGATTGTTTCGCAGTTTACGCTCTACGGGAACTGCCGCAAGGGTCGCCGCCCCGAGTTTCTGAACGCCGCCCGCCCCGAGACCGCCATCCCCCTCTACGAAAAATTCGTTTCCCTCGTCCGCGCCAAGGGCTATCACGTCGAGACCGGCGAATTCGGCGCCTACATGGCGGTCGATTCCGTCAACGACGGCCCCTTCACCCTCATCGTGGACACGAAGGATCTGGAAGCCCCCAAGTAACCGAACGGAGGTCAATTTTATGAAAGTCATCACCACCGTCGTCGGCGAGCTCGGCACCAACTGCTACCTGCTCATCGACGAAGCGACGCGCGAGGCCGCGCTCATCGACCCCGCCGATTCCCCCGACGAGCTCTCCGCCCTCATCGAGCGCGAGGGCGTCACGCTGCGCTATATCCTTCTCACCCACGGCCACCGCGACCACACGCTCGCGGCACCCGCCATGCACAAGCGCTATCCCGCGGCTGCGGTCTACATCCACCGGCTCGACGCGAACGGCTCGGGCATCTACCACTACCCACTCGAGGGCGTGATCGACGGTCTGAACTATTACGACGAGGGCGATACACTCCCCCTCGGCTCGCTGACGGTCTCCGTCCTCTACACCCCCGGTCACACCGCCGGCAGCGTCACGCTCAAGGTCGGCGATGCCCTCTTCGTCGGCGACACGCTTTTCGCCGGCTCCTGCGGCCGCACCGATCTCCCCGGCGGCGACCCGATGGAAATGCTTGCCTCCCTGCGCCGCCTCGGCCGGCTGGAGGGCGATTACATCGTCTACCCCGGCCACATGGACTCCACCACCCTCGCGCGCGAGAAGCAGTACAATCCCTTTATCCGTCAGGCATTACGATAAAAAGGAGCGCACACCCTTATGAAGCTCGAGCTCATTGGGCACGATGAAAAATACGCGGTCGAGCAGAGCCTGCTCACCCTCTTTCCCGACGAGCGGCCCGTCTACGGCCCCGTCACGGACGAGGACGCGAGCGCGGCGCGCATCACGCTGACCGAGGACGCGGACAGCGTCTGCGTCACCACCGAGCTGCGCTGCGGCGGCAAAGCCGCCGCCGACTGCTACAGCTATCCCCTCTCCGGCACGGACTACGAAAAGGAAGGGCAGCGCCGTCACGCGCTGGGCCTGAGCTTCTTCCGCGCGGCGAAGGAGGTCCTTGGCGTCACCCCCGCATGGGGCAGCCTCACCGGCGTGCGCCCGAGCAAGGTCGCCGTCTCGCTCCTGCGCGAGGGAAAGGCTCCCGCCGCCGTCCTCACCGAGCTTGAGGAGGTCTACTCCGTCACGCCGCAGCGCGCCCGCCTCGCGCTTGAGGCCGCCGAAACGGGACTTCGCGTGCAGAACGACCTCAAGCCGAACGACATCTCGCTCTATGTCGGCATCCCGTTCTGCCCGACCCGCTGCGCCTACTGCAGCTTCGTCGCGCAGAGCGTGGAGAAGTCCTTCGCCCTCGTCGAGCCCTACCTCGCCGCCCTCTTCGACGAGATCGAGCAGGCGGGCGCGATGGTCCGCTCCCTCGGCCTGCATATCAAGTCCTTCTACATGGGCGGCGGCACGCCGACCACGCTCACGGCGGAGCAGATGGACCGTCTGCTCACAAGGCTCGAGCGGAGCTTCGATTTCACCTCCCTTGCGGAGTCCACCATCGAGGCGGGCCGCCCCGACACCATCGACCCCGAAAAGCTCGCCGTCCTCCGCGCACACGGCGTCACCCGCGTTTCCGTCAACCCCCAGACGATGGAGGACCGCGTCCTCGCCGCCATCGGCCGCCGCCACACAGCGGACGACATCCGCCGCGCCATGCGCGAGGTGATGGCGGCAGGCTTTCCCCACGTCAACATGGACCTCATCGCCGGTCTTCCCGAGGACACGCCCGAGGGCTTCCGCCGCAGTCTTGACGAGGTGCTCTCCATGGGCGCGGACAACATCACCGTCCACACGCTGTCCCTCAAAAAAGGCAGCCGCATCACGCTTGAGGGCAGCCGCATCCCGTCCGCAGATGAAGTCGCCGAAATGCTGGACTATGCCGACCCCACGCTGCGTAAACATGGCTTTGAGCCTTATTACCTCTACCGCCAGAAGTATATGTCCGGCAGCTTTGAAAACGTCGGCTGGGCGCGCCCCGGCGGCGAGGGCCTTTACAACATCTACATCATGGAGGAGCTGCACTCCATCCTCTCCCTCGGCGCGGGCGGCTCGACCAAGATGGTCGGCAGCGGGCTGATCCGCCGCGCCTTCAACGCCAAATATCCCCGCGAGTACATTGACCTCGCGGAGAAGCGCAGCGCCAACCTTGCCGCCTTTGCGGACTTCTATCGCGAACCGGAGGAACATACATGACCTACTCAAGCTACTGCGAAAGCGCGGATTTTCTCCGCACCCGCCTCAACGGCTTCACGCCCGAGGCGCTGCTGATCCTCGGCAGCGGGCTCGGCTTCCTCGGCGACGCCGTGGAAGACCCGATTTTCGTCGATTACGGCGAGATTCCCCATTTCCGTCCCTCCACCGCCCCCGGTCATAAGGGCCGCTTTGTGTTCGGCACGCTCCGCGGCAGACGCGTCGCGGTCATGCAGGGCCGGATGCACTGCTACGAGGGCTACACCATGGCCGAGGCGGCTTACGCCGTGCGCGTCGTGCGCCTGCTCGGCGCAAAGACGCTCTTCGTCACCAACGCCGCCGGCTGCGTCAACACCGACTGGAACGTGGGTGAGCTGATGCTGATCTCCGATCACATCAAGCTCTTCGACTTCGGTCCCCTTTGCGGCCCCAACCTTGAGGAGTTCGGCACCCGCTTCCCCGATATGTCCTCCGTCTACACCCCGCGCCTGCGCATCCTCGCCCATGAAGCGGCAAAGGCGCACAACATTCCTCTGCGTGAGGGCGTTTATATGTATTTCCCCGGCCCGCAGTTTGAAACGCCCGCCGAGGTCCGCGCCGCGCGCGTGCTCGGCGCCGATGCGGTCGGTATGTCCACCGTGCCCGAGACCATCGTCGCCGCCCACTGCGGCATGGAGGTCATGGGCGTGACGCTGCTCGCCAACATGGCGGCGGGCGTCCTCCCGCAGCCGCTCTCCGGCGCGGAGGTCAACGAGGCCGCCGAGGCGGCGGCCCCCGTGTTTTCGGAATTTCTTCTGTCCTGTCTGGAATCTCTCTGATCGGGAAAGGGCCTTTCTATGGCTACTGAAAAAAAGCAATCCTTCCTCGGCGGCGCCGCCGTGCTCGCGTTCGGCATCGTCGCGGTCAAGATCATCGGCGCGGTCTTCAAGATCCCGCTGCGCAACATCCTCGGCGAAGGCGGCAGCGCGGACTTCTCCAACGCCTATAACATCTACGCCACGCTCCTGACCGTCTCGACCGCGGGTCTTCCCGTCGCGCTCTCTAAGCTCGTGAGCGAGTCCTACGCCCTCGGCCGCACCCGGCAGGCGCACCGCACCTTCCGCGTTTCGCTCTCGGTCTTTCTCGTGCTGGGCGTCGCCTCGTTCGCGCTCATGTGGTGGGGCAGCGACCTGCTCGCGGGCTTTCTGAACAATCCCCGCGCCGCCTACGGCATCCGCGCTCTCGCGCCCGCCGTCGTGTGCGTGGGCTGCCTGTCCGCCTTCCGCGGCTACGCGCAGGGCCGACAGTACATGACGCCCACCGCCGTCTCGCAGATCATCGAGGCCCTCTGCAAGCTCGTGCTCGGTCTCGCGCTCTCAATGTGGCTTCTGCGCATCGGTCAGCCGGACTACATCGCCGCCGCGGGCGCCATTGCCGGCGTCACCGCCGGCACCATCCTCTCGCTCGTCTACATGGCGATCGACTACCTGCGCCACCGCCCCGCGCTGCGCCGCGGCGAGTCCTGCGCGCCGGACCGCGCGATCCTCCGCCGCCTCCTCGCCCTCGCCATTCCCATCACCCTCTCGTCCTCGATGGTCTCCCTCATCACCCTCATCGACACCAAGCTCGTCCAGGGCAGACTGCAGGACGCCCTCGGCTACACGCTCGACCAGATGCGCGCCGCCTACGGCAACTACTCCGCCTGCATGGACCTCTACAACCTGCCCTCCTCGCTCATGGTCGCGCTCACCGCCTCGGTCATCCCCGCCGTCTCCGCCGCCGTCACGCAGCGCGACCGCCGGCAGTCCGCCCGCATCGTGCGCTCGTCCCTGCGCGTCACGGCGCTGCTCGCCTTCCCGATGGGTCTCGGCCTCTGGGCGCTGAGCGATCCGCTCTTCCGCCTTTTCTACCGCAGCTACAACGCCGAGCTCGGCGGCTCGCTGCTCGCGGTGCTCGGCATCGCCAGCATCTTCGTCTGCCTCATGCTCATCACCAATTCGATCCTGCAGGCGTACGGCCGCGTCAGCGTTCCCATCGTCACCATGCTCGTCGGCGGCGGCGTGAAGATCGTCCTGAACTACAACCTCGTCGCCCTTCCCTCCGTCAATATCCACGGCGCGCCCATCGGCACGCTCGTGTGCTTCGCGCTCACCGCGCTTTTGAACCTCATCGCCGTCGCGCGCATCGCGCCCTTCCGGCTCAACTACCCCGGCTATTTCCTGCGCCCGCTCTTCGCCTCGCTCGTCATGGCGTTCGCCGCCCGCGGCGTCTACGCCCTCGCCGCGCATTTCCTTATTCCGTCCGTCGAGGAGGTCAGCCGTCTCACGCTGCTCTTGTGCGTCGGCATCGCCATCGGCGTCGCCGTGGTGATCTACGGTGTGCTCGTGCTCGCCCTGCATTGCATCCGCCGCAGCGACCTTGAGCTGCTGCCCAAGGGCGATAAGCTCGCCCGTCTCCTCCACATTTCTTAAAAAAGCCCGAAACCCCTTGAAAAATCACAGAAAAATCTTGCAATAGGACATAAGATATGGTAAATTTTGAAAGGAAAGAGACATACTCCCTACAGGACCTCATCGAGATCCTGCGTATCCTGCGCGCGCCGGGCGGCTGCCCATGGGATCGCGCGCAGACCCATCTTTCCGACCGCCGCAATTTTTTAGAGGAGGCCTACGAGGCCGCCGAGGCGTTCGACCGCGACGATCCCGCCCTCATGTGCGAGGAGCTGGGCGATATGCTCATGCAGGTCCTCTTCAACATCCACATTGAGGAGGACGCGGGCCGCTTCACCACCGACGATGTGACCGATCACATCTGCAAAAAGCTCATCTTCCGCCACCCCCATGTTTTCGGAACCGCTGCCGCTGACACCAGCGAGGAGGTCCTCGTGAACTGGGAGGCGCTCAAGCGGCAGGAAAAGGGCCAGCAGACCACCGCCGACGCGATGGACGCCGTCGCCCGCTCGCTGCCCGCCCTCTGGCGCGCGGACAAGCTCCAGAGCAAGGCCGCCAAGGCCGGCTTTGAATTTGCCGACGTCTCCGGCGCGCTGGACAAGCTCGATGAGGAAACGCGCGAGCTGCGCGAGGCCGCCGAGCGCGGCACGAACTTCTCCGAGGAGCTCGGCGACGTGCTCTTTGCCGCCGTCAAGGCCGGCCGCTTTCTGAGCGTCGATCCCGAGGACGCGCTGAACGCCACCTGCGAGAAATTCATCGCCCGCTTCCGCCGCGTGGAGGAGGCCTGCGCCGCGCGCGGCGCGGAGCTGTCCTCGCTCCCGCTCGATGAGCTCACCCGCCTCTGGAACGAGGCCAAGCACCCCACGGAATGAAAAACGCCTTGTCGTTTTTTGTTTATACCCCCCGCCGCGGACCGTTCGCGGCAATACAACTACAAACAGGAGGCTATTTACCATGAATAAGACCGAACTCATTGCTGCTGCCGCTGAAAAGGCCGGCGTTTCCAAGAAGGAAGCCGAAGCCGTCGTCACCGCCGCTTTCGACGCCATCGCCGCATCCCTCAAGGAAGGCGAGAAGGTCCAGCTCGTCGGCTTTGGCTCTTTTGAGGTCAAGACCCGCGCCGAGCGCATCGGCCGCAACCCCGCCACCGGCGCCGAGATCAAGATCGCCGCTTCCAAGGTCCCGACCTTCAAGGCCGGCAAGGCGCTCAAGGACATCGTTGGCTGACACACCTTCAAAGGAGCGGGTCGTCCCCGCTCCTTTGCTTTTCCGGCCGCAAGCATTTCCGCGAAAGGAGTACCCCATCCCATGCGTCTCGATAAATACCTCAAGGTCTCGCGCCTCATCAAGCGCCGCACCGTGGCGAACGAGGCCTGCGACCTCGGCCGCATCACGGTCAACGACCGCGTCGCCCGCGCGTCCTACGACGTCAAGGTCGGCGACCGCATCGCCATTCACTTCGGCGAGCGCACCCTCGCGGTCGAGGTCCTCTCCGTGGCGGACAACGTCGGCAAGGCGGACGCCGCCGCGCTTTACCGCGAGCTGCCGAACGCATAACGCAAAGCAGGCATAACCCGGACACGCCTCCCATACACTTTGGTGTATGGGAGATCATTTTTTCAGGAGGTTCCGCTATGCCTTATGATACCCTTCCCCCCGCTGCCGCCCACCGCGTCGAGCTCGACGGGCGCGAGCGCCTGATCGTCTCCGGCGTGGACGACGTCGACCGCTTCGACGAAAACGAGATCGTCATGACCACCTCCGCCGGCACGCTCATCGTCACGGGCGAGAGCCTGCACATCGGCAAGCTCAGCCTGGACGGCGGCGAGCTCCACGTCGACGGCCACATCGACTCGCTCCTCTATGAGGACACCGACCGCCCCTCCGGCGGACTGCTCAGCCGCCTGTTCGGAGGCTGAGCCATGGGCATCGAGATCGGCGCACAGCTCGACGCCCTCTGGCGCGCCCTTTTCCTCGGCGCGGCGTTCGCTCTGCTTTATGACGGCCTGCGCGCCCTCCGCCTGCGCCGCCGCACCCGCCGCGCCCTGACGGACCTGCTCGACGCGCTCTACTGTCTCTTCCTCGCCGCTGCCCTTCTCGCCTTCACGCTGCGCATCGGACAGGGCGAGCTGCGGCTCTATATGCTCGCCTTCATCGCCCTCGGCGCGTACCTGAGCTTTGCGCTCCTCTCGCCGCTTCTCCGCCCGCTCTGGGACTTCTGGGCAGATTGCCTCTTCGCCTTCGCCCGCCTTCTGCACGCACCGCTTCTGCTGGTGAAAAAATATTATGGTAAACTGCACAAATTTGTCAAAAAGCTCTTTCTTTTTTCGCGCCGCACCCTTATAATGAAAAATTACAAACGGTCGGCGCGGCGTTCCCGGCGCGCTGCGGAACGAAGGGGAGGTGTGCAATATGGCAGAGGAAAAGACCGCGCGCAAAAAGCAGGGCGGCGGAACGCTCCCGAAGCTGCTGCTTCTCGCTCTGCTGTTTCTCATCGGCGTGCACCTTCTAAACCTTCGGCAGGAGATCAGTCGCGCTGAGGCTGAAAAGCAGGCTCTTTCCGCGCAGCTCGAGCAGCAGCAGCGTGAGAACGATTCCATCTCCTCCGCGCTCAAAAAGGCCGACGATCCCGAGTACCTGCAGGAGCTTGCCCGCGAGCAGCTCGACATGGTCTCTCCGGGCGAAAAGGTTTTTTACGACGTCAGCAACTAAAGCTCCCGAAAGGGCGGCGCACCCGCGCCGCTCTTTCTTTTTTATCCATATCCGGTTGCACAGAAAACGGCGGCGCCTTGCCGCCGTTTTCGTTTTCTTTCACGTTTTTTTAACATCGCTTTCTCCCGTTCTTGCCCCTCTGTTTTCCTCGTGCTATAGTAAATGCAGTATTTTAGGGGGAATGTGTATGTTTTCAGCCTTTTTCCGCGATCTTCGCACCGAATTTGCCGGCTATAACGCCGACAGGCTCCTCAAGGACGTCATGGCGGGCCTGACCGTCTGCGCCGTGGCGCTGCCGCTCGCGTTGGCGTTCGGCGTCAGCTCCGGCGCGTCCGCCGCCGCGGGCCTCGTCACTGCCATCCTCGCGGGCGTCGTTATCGCGATCCTCGGCGGCGCGTCCTATCAGGTCTCCGGCCCCACCGGCGCGATGAGCGCCGTGCTCATCGGCATCGTCGCGCAGTACGGCCTGCAGGGCGTCTTTTTCGCGTGCTTCGCCGCCGGCGTGCTGCTGCTCGCCGCGGGGCTTCTGAAGCTCGGCCGTCTCATCGGCTTCATTCCGATGCCCGTCATCATGGGCTTCACCTCCGGCATCGCCATTATCATCGCCCTTGGGCAGGTCGATAACTTCTTCGGCACCGTCTCGGAGGGCAGCTCCAACCTCGAAAAGCTCGCCTCCTACGCCCGCCTCGGCTTCCACCCGAGCCTCCAGACCGTCCTCATCGGCGCGCTGGTCGTCGCCGTCATGCTCGTCTGGCCGAAGAAATGGGGCGCAAAGGTCCCCGGCTCGCTCATCGGCATCATTGCCGCCACCGCTCTCGCCGCCGTGCTGGGCCTTGATGAGCTCGCCGTCGTCGGCGACATTCCCCGCACGCTCCTCCTCTCCGACCGCCTGCACCTCGGCAGCCTGAGCCTCGATATGCTCTCGGACCTCATCTCCCCCATCGTCACCATCGCCGCCCTTGGCATGATCGAGAGCCTGCTGTGCGGCGCGTCCGCTGCCCGCATGAAAAGCGAGCCCTTCCACGCCGACCAGGAGCTCATCGCGCAGGGCGTCGGCAATATCCTTCTGCCCTTCTTCGGCGGCGTGCCCGCCACCGCGGCCATCGCCCGCACCAGCGTCGCCATCAAATCCGGTCAGCAGACGCGCCTGACGAGCGTGTTCCACTCCGTCTTTCTGCTCGCCTCCATGTTCCTGCTCGGCGGCGTCATGGCGCGCCTGCCGCTCTCCGCGCTCGCGGGCGTCCTGATGGTCACCGCCTGGCGCATGAACGACTGGGCAGGCATCCGCTACCTCTTCGCCCACCGCTTCAAATCCGCCATCAGCCAGTTCCTCGTCACGATGCTTGCGACCGTCGTTTTCGATCTCACCGTCGCCATCATCCTCGGCGTCATCTACTCCGCCATTCTCTACGTCGCCAGGAGCAGCCGCATCCACGTCGCCTTCTCCACCATCGACGGCAACCGTCTGCGCTATGACGTCGGCAAATCCCCCATTCTCGACTCCGCCGGCGTGGTCTACGTCACCGGCTCCCTCTTCTTCGGCGCGGTGGACGAATTCAACCACCGCCTGCAGGACATTCCCGAGGAGGACCACCTAATCCTCTCTCTGCGCGGGATGCCGAGCGTGGACGTCTCCGGTGCGCAGGCCGTGCTCGAGCTCTGCCAGCGCCTGCTCGCCAAGGGCCACACCATCGCCTTCTGCGGCGTGGCGGAGGATGTCCGCTCCTATTTCGACCGCGCGGGCGTCACCGCCCTCGTCGGCGAGAACGCCTACTACCACAGCGCCGACCGCGCCATCCTCGCCCTGCTCGACGAGGAGCTGCTCGAGGCGTAAAAAGGAGCCGCCGTCTCTCGACAGCGGCCCAAGCGGGTGGGATATTGGAAAGCTTCCATGGACTATACTACCACCCTTGTCCACCTTTCGCAACAGGAGCTTTTGTCGAACGCCGCCGCACGCTGTCGAAGCGTGTCGCGGCGTTCATTTTCGTCAAAATAGACAAAACAGAAAATTTACAATTTGCCCTATTGGCTATTTCCCCTTTTCATGCTATAATCAATAAAAGTGAAGAGGGAGTCGGCTGAGACTTCCTTTTTGCTTTCCCTACTCGCAGAAATTGAAAGGAGCGAACCGTTATGAAGTTCACATTTACCTGCAAGAAGATCTCCCTGAACGACTCCGTCAAGGCGTATGCCGAGAAAAAGATCGGCAAGCTGGAGAAGTATTTTAAGGAGGAACCCGAAGCAACTGTGACCTTCGCCGTGGAGAAGAAGAATCGCTGCATTGTTGAGGTGATGCTCCGCGGTGCCAACGGCACACTGTTCCGTGCGGTCTGTGAGGACGCCGACGGCGATATGCGCGGCGCGATCGACGAGGCGGTGAGCCAGATCGACCGCAAGATCCGCAAGAACAAGACCCGCCTTGCCAAGAACCTGCGCAGCGAAGCCATCGTGCCCGAGGTCCCCGAGGAGTTCGACATCCACGAGGAGCGCGAGTTCGACATCGTGCGCACCAAGCGCTTTGCCGTCAAGCCCATGAGCCCCGAGGAGGCCATTTTGCAGATGAACCTTCTGGGCCACAGCTTTTTCGTCTTCCGCAACACGGACGATGACAACGCCATCTGCGTCGTCTACACGCGCAACAGCGGCGGCTACGGCATCATCGAGACCGGCGAACAGGCTTAAGGCAACACCGCCTTAATACAAACTTAAACCGCAGGGGGTTGACCATTCGGTCAGCCCCCTTTATGATAGATCCATCTCCTACGAAAGCGAGGTCGGCCCATGCCGCTCCAAACTCTCCCCTGCCGCGCCTTCCAGCGCGGCTTCGCCCTCGGCGCACGGCTCCTGCCGTGGCGCACACCCACCGTCCTTAGCGGCGCGGGCAGCCTGCTGAAGCTTCCCGACGTCTTTTCACGAGAGGGCGCCTCGCGCCCTCTCGTCGTCGCCAGCCGCCGCCAATGCACGGACGAGCGTTTTCTCGCCCTGTGCGCCGCGTTCGAGGGGCGCGGTGTCCGCCTATCCGTCTTTTCCGGCGTCGAGCCCGACCCAAGCGTCGCCACCGTCGAAAAAATCGCTGCGCAGTACCGCGCCGACGGTTGCGACAGCTTTCTGGTCCTCGGCGGCGGATCGCCCATCGACGCGGCAAAGGTCGCCGCGGCCCGCGTCGTCCGCCCCGACAAGACCGTCGCTCAGCTCGGCGGACTGTTGAAGGTCCGCCGCCCGCTTCCGCTCTTTATCGCCGTTCCCACCACCGCTGGAACCGGCTCGGAGGCCACCATCGCCGCCGTCGTCACCGGAGAGGACCACCGTAAATACGCCGTCAGCGACCTCTGCTTGATCCCCCGCTACGCCGTTCTCGACCCCACGCTCACGCTCTCGCTCCCGCCTGCCGTCACCGCGCAGACGGGCATGGACGCCCTCACCCACGCGGTCGAGGCCTATCTGAGCCTCTATTACAACACGCGCGAGACCCGCGCGCTCGCGGAGTCCGCCGTGCGCGACATTTTTCGTTATCTCCCCGTCGCCTGCCGCGACGGACAGTCCCTCACCGCGCGTGAGCGGATGCTCCGCGCCTCCTTCGACGCCGGCTGCGCCTTCACACGCGCAAGCGTCGGCAACGTCCACGCCATCGCCCATACCCTCGGCGGGCTTTACGGCATCCCCCACGGCCTTGCCTGCGCTGTGACGCTTCCCATCGTGCTCGAGGACTACGGCGCAGCCGTCTGGCCTCGCCTTGCCCGCCTCGGCTCCCTCATCGGCCTCACCGGCACGGAGCGCGAACGCGCGGAGGGCTTTATTGCCGCGATCCGTGCGCTCAACGCCTCCCTCGGTATCCCCGACCGCTTCGACGGCATCCGCGGCGAGGACCTCCCCCGCATGGCGGTCTGGGCCGCCGCCGAGGCGAACCCCGTCTACCCCGTCCCCGTCGTGTACGACAAGGCGCGCTTCCACCGTGTGCTCGAGCGGCTGCGCGCCTGAGCCGCCCATCCATCACATCTTCACAGCTGCTTAACAAAGCCTATCCTAACTTTTCTTGCATTGCCCGCCTCGCTCTGTTATAATAGCATCATCTATTTTTCAGAAATGAAGGAACGCCCATGATCGGAGTTTACGACTATACCGTTCTCGCGACCTACCTCTCGCTGGCCTTCGGCGTCAGCGGCATCCTCGCGGCGATGAACGGCAGCCCCTATTCCGCCCTGCTGTGCCTAATGGTCTCGGGCCTGCTGGACGCCTTCGACGGCCGCATCGCCCGCACGAAGAAAAACCGCACCGAGCAGGAAAAGCGCTTCGGCATCCAGATCGACTCACTCAACGACGTGGTCTGCTTCGGCGTGCTCCCGGGCGTCATCGGCGCCTCCCTCGGCGGCGGCGAATGGTGGCTGCGTGCGAGCGTCCTTTTTTACATCCTCGCCGCGCTCATCCGCCTTGCCTACTTCAACGTCACGGAGGAGGAGCGACAGAGCGCCACGAACGAGCACCGCAAATGCTACCTCGGCGTGCCCGTCACCGCCGCCTCCTTTGTCATGCCGCTCTTCTGGGCGCTGCCGCTGCGCTTCGGCTCTGCGCCGACCGCGGTCTATGCCGTCGGCCTCACCCTCCTTGCCTTTCTTTTCATCACGCCGCTGCGCGTCCCCAAGCCGGGCCTCAAGGGCATCCTCTGCATGGTCCTCCTCGGCGTAATCGAGCTGTATCTGATGCTTTACGGCGTCATGCCTCTTTGACCCGCGCACGACCGCTTTTACGCAAAAGCTCCGTATGGCGAAGGCCATACGGAGCTTCTTTCTTTTCTTTTTTACCGGAGCGCCGCTTACTTGCCGCTCGGCGCGTCCTGCGGCACCTCGCGCTTTTCGGGCACGATCAAGCCGCTGTCCACGGCGACCATGTGCTCGAGCAGACGCACGACCATGTTGGAATAGCCGTACTCGTTGTCGTACCACGCGATGAGCTTGACGAAGTCGTCGTCGAGCATGATGCCCGCGGTCTCGTCGAAGATGCAGGGGCAGGGATTGGCGATTAGGTCGGCGGAGACCACCTGGTCGGCGGTGTAGCCGATGATGCCCTTCATGTAGGTCTCGCTCGCGTGGCGGATGGCGTAGCAGATGTCGGCATAGGTTGTGCTGGTCTTTAGGTGCGCGGTCAGGTCGACCACGGACACGTCGGAGGTCGGCACGCGGAAGCTCATGCCGGTCATCTTGCCCTTGAGCGCGGGGATCACGCGGCCGACGGCCTTCGCCGCGCCGGTGGAGGAGGGAATGATGTTGTTGAACACGCTGCGGCCCGTGCGCCAGTCGCTGCCGCCGCGGGAATCGACGGGCTTCTGCTTGCTCGTCGCGGCATGGATGGTGGACATCAGGCTCTGCTCGATGCCGAACTCCTCATGCACGACCTTGGCGAGCGGGGCAAGGCAGTTGGTGGTGCAGCTCGCGTTGGACACCACGCGCATATCGCTGCGGTAGAGCATATTGTTCACGCCCATGACAAAGGTCGGCGTCGCCTCGTCCTTGGCGGGCGCGGTGATGATGACCTTCTTCGCGCCGCCCTTGAAGTGGCGGGACGCCTTCTCGGTGTTGTTGTACGCGCCGGTGGATTCGATGACGTACTCCGCGCCGCAGCTCTCCCAGGGGATCATGGCGGCGTCCGCCTCGCTGAACACGCGGATCCTGTGGCCGTTGACGATGAGGTTCTGGTCCTCACGCTCCACCGTGCCGGTGAACTGACGGAACACGGAATCGTACTTGATCATATAGACCATGTAATCCACATCCGCCTTGCGGAGATTGATGCCGCAGATGTCAAACGTCTCGGGACGCTCCATCATGATGCGCAGGACGACACGTCCGATTCGGCCGAAGCCGTTGATGCCGACTTTGATCGCCATAGCTGAGTTTCCTCCTAATATCCCCGTTCGGGTATTCCGGCGGCGCGCCGCCTCGCTCGTAAGCCTATCGTAACACAGACTGGAAGCTTTGTGCACCCCCTTTTGCACAAATCGCATGACGAAAAAAAGTTGCGTTTTTGCCAATTTTCACAGCCTTTTCACGAATGGATAGTACAAGGAATTTGAAATATTCCATACGTTTGCTACCGCCCAGCAGGCGGAAAAGAAAGCGGCAGACCCCTGCCGCTTTCTTTTTTTCACTTCTCAGTCCACCACTCTCGTGAAGCTCGTGCCGCTCTTTTGGAAGCACACGTCCAGCCGCACGCGGTCGCCGCGCATATAGCTCGACGTACACTCGTACACCAGACCGTTCTCCATCGTCGTGCGCCGCTGGTGGTGGAAGGCCGCCGCCCCCGGCACGCAGCCGAGCAGCTTCGCCTCGTACTCGCCGAGCGTCACCGCCTCATAGCTGTCCTCCGCTGCGAACGGCACCACGCCGACGTGATAGAGCAGGCTGTAAAAGCTGTGCGTCTCCAGCATCTCGCGTGTCAGATTCGGATAAATGTGCTGCGGATAGTAGGAGGTCTCCAAAATCAGCGGCTCGTTGTCCACGTTGCGCACGCGCGTGAAGCAGTAGACCTTCACGCCGTCCTCCAACGCCATCAGATGCTTGATCTTCGGCGCGGGGTCGATGATATCGAAGCTCACCAGCGTGGACGAGGGATGCTTGCCCATCGACGAGATCTCCGTCGTGAACGAATACTGCACGCCCTTGCGCCGCGTGCTCGGATCGGCGACAAAGGTGCCCTTGCCGCGCTTGCGCACGACGAAGCCAGCCTCCTCCAGCGAGCCGATGGCCTGCCGCACGGTGTTGCGGCTGATCTCAAATTTATCGCAAAGCTCCGCCTCGCTCGGCAGCAGATCGCCCACCCGCAGCGTACCGGACGTGATGGTGTTCTTGATGATGCCGGTCAGCTGCGCGTACAGCGGGATATCGCTCGCCATCGAGAGCGAAGCCTTCAAAATCGGATTTTCTTCCATTTCTGCCTCCCCGGACATAGATCGGGTCGTCCCATTTTGTCCTATTGGTGCCGATTGTATCACAAACATTTGGTACATTCCAGTCCCTACGGCACATTTTCCGCAAATTCAGCAAAACGGCGGAAAAACGCCTGTTTTCTCGTCCTTTTGCCCAATCGGGAACGGGCGGCCGCCGCACAGCAAAGGAAGCAGGCAGCCCGATTGGGCCGCCTGCTTCCTTATGTACAAATGAGATATGCTTAGAACTTGGGCTTCTGGGCCTTGACCTGCGGCTCCTGACCGTTGCAGACGGCAACGATGTCGTTGGCAACGCTGGTGCAGCAGTTGAGTACGCTCTGCTCGGTGGTGGCGGCCATGTGCGGGGTCATGATCACGTTGTCGAGATCGAACAGCGCACGGCTGGACTCCTGAATGGGCTCATGCTCAAAGACGTCCAGACCGGCCTGGAACAGGGTGCCGTCCTGCAGGCACTCGACCAGCTCATCCTCCTTGATGAGGGCGCCGCGCGCGCAGTTGATGAAGGAAGCGGTGGGCTTCATCCAGCTGAACTGCTCACGGCCGATGGAGTGCTCGGTGGAGGGAACGACAGGCAGATGCACGGACACGAAATCGGCCTGCTCCCAGACCTCCTTCGCGGTGGCCTTCAGCTCGCACAGATCGCCGATCTTCTCCTGCGTCATGTACGGGTCGTAGCCGATGACCTTCATGCCGAAGCCATACTTGCACTTCTGCATGGCCAGCTGGGAGATGCGGCCGCAGCCGATCATGCCGAGGGTCTTGCCGCCGAGCTCATAGGTGTGCTCCATGCCCATGCGGACGAGGAAGTTGCCGCCGCGGAACTGGCGGTCGACATAAGTGAAGCGCTTGGCGCACATGAGCATCAGCATCACGGCGTGCTCGGCGACGGCGTTGGCGTTGCCGGCGGGCGCGTAGACAACGGTGATGTCCTTGGCGTGGGCGTGGTCCATGTCGATGTTGTCGAGGCCGGCGCCCTGCTTGCCGATGACCTTGAGATTGGTGCAGGTATCCATCATCTTGGCGGTGATGGGCTCGGTGCGGCACATAATGGCGTCGGGCTGGAACGCGGCGAGCTCCTTGACGTAGGTTTCCTCGTCGTTGTGGCTGCACAGCTTCACCTCGAAGTCGTTGGACTCGAAGATATGCGTCGCGATCTCATTGAGCTCGATGGTGTAATAAACCTTGAACTTGGCCATGATAAAAAACCCCTCTCAAAATATGTTTAATATGCCCTTGTTGATTTTGTTTTCCGATCTTCTGTCAGTTTGTTCATTGTACACCCGCTCTTT
>DJRC01000032.1:0-1932 GCA_002437735.1 Oscillospiraceae bacterium UBA6370
TTATCTGCGGCTCAAGCAGGGCGCATCGGCGGCGGGGCCGGAGGAGAGCGAAGGCCGCGCCGATGCGGAGGATCGTTCGCGGAGCGTAAGACGGACGGCAGAAAAAACGATGTCCGCGCACACGGCGGCGGACGCCGGCGCGTGGGGAAGCGGGGAACGGAGTGCATCCGCCGCCGCGCCGGAGAGCGGCGCGGGAAGGCATGACGCGGCGGAGGCGTTCGTTTCGGCGGAGGGCGGAGACGCCCTCCGCACCGCGCGAAGCGTGAGCGGAGAGATCGAGCGCGACGCGCGGCGCTATGACGGCGGATTCTATCTTTACTGAGAGGAGGCGGGGACGTGAGACTGACGCCCATGCGATATAAGGACTACATCTGGCCGAATAATCCCGAGAGCTACCGCATTTCGTTCCGCCGCGTGGTGGCGGAGCACAAGCTGCCGTTCGGCAGGAGCGTGACGCAGGACCTCGGGCAGGTCTGCCGTGTGCTCGAGGGCGAGGGGGAATTCGCCGGAGAGGGTGCGTATGAGGAATTCAAGCGGCTGGCGACGGTGTTTTACGGAGGAGGCGCGGGTGTGCTGGTGCATCCGGTGTGGATGACGACGCGCGCGTACTTTACCGAGCTGGAGGTCGTGCAGGAGCCGCTGCCGGACTATGTGCGCTACCGCTTCGCGTTCTGCGAGGCGGGAGGCGAGAGCGCAGCGCTGAAGGAAGTGAGCACTTTGGCGGCGGGCGGCAGCGCGGCGGGAACGGCGGGAGCGCGGTATCACACCGTGGTGCAGGGCGATACGATTTGGGCCATCGCGGCGCGAAACGGCACGACGGTGCGCGCGCTGTGTGCGCTCAACCCGCAGATCGCGAACCTGAATCGGATCTATCCGGGAGAGCGGGTGAGGCTTTCATGACCGGCAGAGTGGAAACGGCCGGCGGCAAGGTATACGAGCTGCCGGCGCTGCTGGAATGGCGGCTGCGGCGCACCGGCGGCGTGCCGTGCGACAGCTTTCGGGCAAGGTGCCTTTACAGCGCCGAAATGGGGGAGGCGCTGAAGGCGGCCTGCCGCTTTACGGCGGTAGAGAACGGTGTGGCGCGGTTCCGCGGCGTGATCGACGAGTGGAGCGCCGTGTGCGGCGCGGAGGGCACGGTGCTGACGGTCGAGGGACGCGGCATGGCTGCGCTGCTGCTCGACAATGAGGCCGAGGCGGTGACCTATCAGCGCGCGGCACTCAGCGAGATATTGAAGGACCACGCGGCGGTGTGCGGCGTGGCATGGGAGCCGCATGGCGAGGTGTACGGCACGGGCGAATACGCGGTGGCGAGCGGCTCGAGCCAGTGGAAGGCCATCGAGGGCTTTGCGCGGCGCTGCGCTCTGACGCCGTATTTCACGCGGGAGGGCGTGCTGTGTCTGCGCAGTACGGCAGAGGGGCGCAGGCTTGCGCTGAAGGAGCCGGAGGGTGTAATCGAGGCGTCGTACCGCGACAGGCGGTACGGCGTGCTCTCCGAGGTGACGGCAGTGAATCGCGCGAAGAAGCTGCGCCAGACGGTGCGGAACGAGGCGTTCCTCGCGCGGGGCGGGAGCTGCCGCCGCGTGGTGTATGTGCCCTCGCGGAGCGCGAATGAGCTGCGCTACACGGGACGCTATCAGATCGAGAAGAGCGTGGAGGACGCGCGGGAGCTGACGGTCACGCTCGCGGGGAGCGTGGACGCCGAGCCGACGGACCGCGTGGAGCTGTCGCTCGCGCGGCTGGGTGTGCGGGGGACGTTCCGCGTGAGCGAGACGCTGCACACGCTCTCCGCGCGCGGCGAGACGACGGAGCTGACACTGTGGGAGGTATGAAAAAATGTGGGTAGCAGGCCGGCTCCGACGGACGGAGGAGCCGCAGGAGACAACGAATGCCGAGAGCGGCACCGTGACCATCGGCGGGAGCGCGGCGGGCGTG
>DJRC01000032.1:1981-5720 GCA_002437735.1 Oscillospiraceae bacterium UBA6370
CGGGCGTGCTCAGTCGGGGAGAGGAGCGCAGCGTTCCGCTCGCGTCGCCGGGCGGGTATGCGTGGCGGCCGAAAAACGGTGAGCGCGTGCTGCTCATCAAGGGCGGCACACTCGGCGAGGAGCGGTATGTGGCCGGCTCGCTGGACGCCGCGCAGGAGCAGGACGATCTGGACGACGGCGAGGTGCGCATCTACGCGGAGAGCGGCGGCGCGAGCATCACGCTGCGCCGGAACGGGCGCGTGGAGATCGCGGGAGAATTGTACATCAACGGGAAAGCGTATGAAGCGCCGGAGGAGGCTATCGGTGGAGCTTAAAATGAAGAACGGAGACTATCTTCCCGACGGCATCGGCGGAGAGCAGCGCGCGGACGGGACCGAGGCGCTGCTGACGAGGGCGCTCTTCCGGCTGAGCGTGCGGAGGGGGAGCTTTCCCTTTCTGCCGGAGCTGGGGAGCGAGCTGTACCGGCTCGGGAACGAGAAGCCGTCGGCCCGGGCGTCTGCGGCGAAGCAGTACGCCGCAGACGCGCTGGCGGAGGAAACGGCGTTGACGGTGGAGGATGTGGAACTGACGGAGCGCGGGGACGGGACCATGGCCCTGCGCGTGCTGCTGACGGCGGACGGCGAGAGCGCCGCGCTGGAGGTGACGGTGAGAGGAGCGTGAGAGACGATGAAGGAATGGACAGAGATCTATGAGCAGCTGCGCGGCACGTTCGCGCAGAGAGCGGGCTTTGTACCGAGCGAGGGCTGCGACAGCGCGGTGCGCCTCTATGCGCTCGCAGCGGAGCTGCAGTCGCTGCTGATGCAGGCGGACTGGGTGCTCGACCAGAGCTTCCCGCAGACGGCGCAGGGAACGTATCTGGACTATCATGCCGAAACGCGCGGCATTACGCGCGGAGCGGCGGAAAAGGCGGCCGGCGTGATCCGATTTGCCGCGGCGGACAAGGTGACGGCGGCGTGCCCGATCGAAAAGGGCGCGGTGTGCATGACGGCGGAGGGCGCGCGCTTTGAGACGACGGAGGACGCGGCCATTGCCGTGGGCAGCCAATGGGTCGATGTGCCCGCGCAGGCTGTGGAGGCGGGCGCGGACGGCAATGTGATCGCGGGGACGGTCACGCTGCTGTCGGCGATGCCGGTCGGCGTGGTGCAGTGTACGAACCCGGCGGCGTTCTCCGGCGGCTGCGACGCCGAGAGCGACGAGGCGCTGCGCGGGCGGGTCCTGGCGAGCTATCAGCGCCTGCCGAACGGCGCGAACGCGGCCTATTACGAGCAGGAGGCGATGCGCTATCCCGGTGTGGCGGCGGCGAAGGCGGTGGGCCGCGCCCGCGGCATCGGGACGGTGAACGTGGTGATCGCGACGCACGCGGGCGTTCCGGACGCGGCGCTGCTCGCGGCGGTCGAGACGGACTTACAGAAAAAGCGCGAGATCGCGGTGGACTTGAAGGTGCTCGCGCCGACGGTCGAGACGGTGGCGGTGACGGCGGCGCTCAAGGCGGCGCCGGGGTATACCTTTGCCGAGGTCAAGGCCGGTGCGCAGAGCGCGCTGGAGGCGCTGTTCACCGGCGGGCTGCTGGGAAAGAGCGTGACGACGGCGAGACTGCTGACGCTGCTTTGCGGCGTGGAGGGCGTAGAGAATGTGCATCTGACCGCGCCGGCGGCGGATGTGGCGGTGGACGCGACGGAACTGCCGATGCTCGGTACGGTGACGCTCAGCGAGCTGACGGAGGCGTGAGGCGATGGGCTACTACAACTATCTTTGCGAGCTGCTGCGCCCGCTGCGTGTCTATCGGCTCGATGAGGGCAGTCTGAGCGGTGCGGAGCTGTACGCTGCAGGCGAGGGACTGGACGCCGCAGCTGAGGCGCTGGAGAAAGCGGCGCGTGAGGGCGTGCTGCTGACGGCGGAGGACGAGGGGCTCTCCCGCCGCGAGCGGCTGTTTTCCCGCATCGGCGCGCGCACGACGCCGGAGCTGCGCCGGCTGGCGATTGCGTCGCTGCTGCGCGTCGGCGGCGACGGCTTCACGCTCGAGGCGGTCAACCAGACCATCAGCGGCTGCGGCGTTCGCGCCGTGGCCGCGGAGACGGACGAGCAGGGCGTGGTGCGTGTGACCTTCCCGCAGGTAGCGGGCGAGCCGGAGGACTTCGCGCACATCCGCGACATCATTCTGGAGATCATGCCATGCCATCTGCAGGTGGACTTTTACTTCCGGTTCCTGACATGGGAGGAGTGCGAGGCTGCCGCGTGGACGTGGCAGGGCGTCGAGGACGCGGAGCACACCTGGGAGAGCTTTGAAAAGGCGGTGCCGACGGTATGACGGAGCAGGAGGTCTCGGTCCGCCTGACGGAGAACGACGAGCGTCTGCACGCCTGCGCGAAGCGCCTGGAGGCGGTGGAACGCAGACAGGACGCTCTGGATAAACTGGTAACGGCGGTGGAGGTGCTCGCCGTGCGGCAGGAGAGCGTGGAGGGCAACGTGAAGGAGATCCGAAACGCGGTGCAGAGCATCACGGAAAAGCCGGGAAAGCGCTGGGAGGCGCTGGCCGACCGCGTGCTCTACCTGCTGCTCGGCGCGGTATTCTCCCTGCTGGCACAGGGGGCGGCGGCATGAGGAGAAAATGGGCGTTTTCCAAGCTGCTGCTCCTGCTCGAGAGCGCGGTGGTGCTCTACACCACCTACGAGGGCTTCGCGCTGGCACGGCTGGCGGTGGGATACGGCTATCTCGGCACGCTGCCGTGGGTGGCGGCGACGGTGAGCGCCGCCTGGGGGGCCTACGGTGCGTCGGCGGGCTTTTATTACAACAAGGCAAAGGCGGAGAACACCGCGGGCGGCATCGTGTTTGAGGCCGCCTGCGGCAGACAAGCGCGCAGCGGACAGGACTGCGACGGATGGGAGGAGAACGGATGAAGGAGCTGGCGCTCAAGCGGCTGACGAATCTTTTTACGGTCAAGAGCATCGTGACGATCACGCTGACGATCACGTTCTGCGTGCTGGAGTGCTGCGGGTCGCTCTCGCAGGACTATATGACGATCTACACGGCGGTGATCGGTTTTTATTTCGGCACGCAGAGTAAAAAGGACGAGGATGTATAACAGTCGGGAGATCGGCGAGCTGCGCGCCGATGTGGCGGTGAACTGCCGCACGCTGATCGAGCGCGCGGCAGCGCGGGGGCTGCCGGTGCTGGTGGTGCAGACCGTGCGCGACGCGGAATACCAGCGCTACCTCGTCTCGATGGGCTACGCGGCCAGGACGGCGACGGTGCCGACCTTCCACGCAAAGGGCGTGGGGCTGGCGTTCGATATCTGCAAGAACGTGAAGGGCCACGAGTACGACGACCCGGCGTTTTTCACCGCGATGGGAAAGCTCGGCAAGGAGATGGGCTTCACCTGGGGCGGCGACTGGCGGAGCTTTCCCGACCGGCCCCATTTTCAATGGGACGGGGGCGGAAAATACACCTCGTCGATGGTGCGCGCGGGGCGGTATCCGCCGCCGATGCCGCGCTTTGAAGAGGAGGAAACGATGACGCAGGAGCAGTTCAACACGCTGATGGAGGGCTACTGGCGCTCGCTCGCGCAGCGCGAGCCGGCAGACTGGAGCGCGGAGGCGCGCGAGTGGGCCGAGAAGAACGGTCTGATCGTGGGCGACGGGAGCGGCAACAAGCAGTACCGCTCGTTCGTCACGCGCGAGCAGCTGGCGGTGTTTCTCAAGCGCTTGCGGGAGCTGGAGAAATAAAAAAGGTGGGGAGGCAA
>DJRC01000032.1:5794-7271 GCA_002437735.1 Oscillospiraceae bacterium UBA6370
TTGCCTCCCCACCTTTTTTATTATTTTGGATTCAGTCCTTGATCATGTGGACGTTGAGATGGTCGTAGGTCATCTCGACGCCGTGGGCGGCAAAGGTCTCGCGGACCTTTTCGTTCATGCCGTAATAGACCGTCCAGTAGTCGGCGGCGGGGACCCAGAGTCTGACGAGGTAGGAGATGCTGCTCGCGCCGTATTCGCTGAGGACGACCGTGGGCGCGGGCTCGTCCGTCACCTGCGGGAAGGCGGCAGCGGCCTCCAGGATCGCGGCGCGGACGGTCTCGGTCGGCGCATCGTAGGAGGCGGTGTAAGTCAAATCGACACGGCGGCGGCCGAGCGTGTTGTAGTTGACGATCTTGGCGGCGACGATCTGGCTGTTGGGGACGAAGATCTCCTTGTTGTCCACGGTGGTAAAGGTGGTGTAGGCGAGATCGACGGCGCGGACGGTGCCCTCAATGCCGTCGCAGGAGACGTAGTCGCCGACGGTGAAGGGCTTGGAGATGAGCAGCATGACGCCGCCGGCGACATTGGAGAGCGTATTTTGCAGCGAGAGCGACACGGCGAGACCGGCGACGCTCAGCAGGGCGACGAACGAGGTGATCTCCACGCCGATCGAGCCGAGAACGGCGAGCGCGAGGAGAATGTAGAGCACGGCGCGCAGCGTCGAGCGCAGGTAGGTGCGGAAGGGCGCGAGACGCTCGGAGCGGTCAAACACGCGGTCGCACAGGCGCAGGATGACGCGGATGAGCAGCACGCCGAGCGCCAGCAGCAAAAGGACGGTCACGGTGAGGTTGAGCGCCTTGTCCAGCGCGGGGGTGCCGAAATCAAAAAGCTCCATAAGGGGTACCTCCTTGGTATGATACGGAAATTTGCGGCAGAAGCTATGGGCATGATAACAGCTTTTTTACGCCGGCGCAACACCCGCGTGCCGGAAAAAGCGACGAAAAAGGACGTAAAGATGCTGTTAAAAAGTTCACAAGTGCAAGTTTTCCTGCAAAAAGAAAAGGGAAATGCAGCGAAGAACGTCGAAAGCAATTCGCGAATACGACAAAAAAGGCAAAAAAATTTTGGCTACTTTTTTTTGATTTTCTTTGCTTTTTTCATTGATTAAATGGACGCTTTCCTCTATAATCTACAATGAAGCCTGTATGAGCACCTGTCGGCTGATTTTGAAAGGTTTCATGCAAACAGGGGCCCATTGGCAATAAGATACCGTAACCAATAAAAACAGGGAGGGTTTTATCTTGAATAAGGTCATGTCACTGCACGATGCCGTTGCAAAGTACGTTGAAAACGGCGACGTACTCGCCACCGGCGGCTTCACCACCAACCGCAAGCCCTATGCGGCGGTCTCCGAGATCCTGCGCCAGGGTCAGAAGGACTTCATCGTCTACGCCGGCCCCGGCGGCGGCGAGGTCGATATGCTCATCGGCGAGGGCCGCGTGGCGGCGTACATCAACTGCTACACCGCGAACTCCGG
>DJRC01000042.1 GCA_002437735.1 Oscillospiraceae bacterium UBA6370
GTGGTGGAAAGCGCCGCCGCGCAGCTCTCCGCCTGCCGCCGTCAGGCCGCCGGCGTGCGCTACGATCCCGAGCTTGCTCAGATCCTCGCGCGCAGCGAGAGCATCTACCGGCAGGCCGTCGCGCACTATAACGATACGCTTTGCAAGCCGTGGTGCTACCTGCCGGGCCATCTGCTCGGCTTCGACCGCGATACCGGAGGCGACGACCTCTGACCACCGTGGTGCCGAATGATCTCCTACAAGAAAGAAAGCGAGCCGCTCTGTGAGCGGCTCGCTTTTTGCCTTACTTTTTTTCCTCCTCGGCGGGCGCCTCGGCAGCGCGTCTGGCCTGCTCCTCCTCTTCCAAGACGCGGTAGGCGACCTTGCCGACGAGCGTCTTGGGCAGCTCATCGCGGAACTCGATGTCGCAGGGCATGGCATACTTCGCGATGTGCTTGGAGCAGTAGCTCATCAGCGCCTGACGGGTCGCGTCGTTCGCGGGGATGCCGGCGGCGAGCTTGACGAAGGCCTTGACCTTCTGCATCCGGTAGGCGTCGGGGATACCGATGACGCAGCTCATCTGCACCATCTCGTTCGCGTCGAGGATATTCTCGATCTGACCGGGATAGACGTTGTAGCCGGACGAGACGATCATGCGCTTGGCGCGGCCGCGGAAGTAGACGAAGCCCTCGGCATCCATTGTGCCGAGGTCGCCGGTGTAGACCCAGGTCAAACCGTCGGTGTGGCGGCGCAGCGTCTGCGCGGTCTCGTCGGGGTGCTTCATGTACTCCTTCATCACAGTGGGGCCGGCGAGCAGGATCTCGCCCTCGGTGCCGTAGGGGACCTCCTTGTCGGTGTCCGGCTCAACGATCTTGATGTAGGTGTCGGGGAAGGGCACGCCGATCGAGCCCTCCTTGAACATATGCGGCGGCGTCAGGCAGCAGGCCGTGACGGTCTCGGTGGTGCCGTAGCCCTCGCGTACCTGCACGGGCGCGCCGTGGGCGTAGAGGAATTTATCCAGCTTCTTCTTCAGCTCGATCGACAGGCTGTCGCCGCCGGAGAACACGCCCTTGAGCGAGCTGAGGTCCGCGTTCTCCATACTCGGCAGGCGCAACAGCGCCTCGTAGAGCGTGGGCACGCCCGCGATGAAGTTGCAGTGATACTTGGTGATGAGCTTCGCGTAGCTCTTGGCGGTGAAGCGCGGCACGAGGATGCAGCGCCCGCCCTGCGAGAGCATGGTGTGGACGCACACGCCGAGGCCGAAGCCGTGGAACAGCGGCATGGCGGCGAGCATCTTGTCGCCGGGGTTGAACATCGGGTTCGCCGCGATGACCTGCTGACCGAGCGCGTTGAAGTTTCTGTTCGTCAGCACAATGCCCTTGGTGGTGCCGGTCGTGCCGCCGGAGTAGAGAATGACGGCGGGGTCGTCGCCGGTGCGCTTGACGGAGTAATTCCAGAAACAGGCCTTGCCCATGTTCATGAATTCCTTCCAGCGGATGACCGGCGCATCCTTCGGGATCTTGGCGATCTTGCGTCCCTCGGTGAGCATATAGCCTGCGCGGACGGGCTTGCTCAGCTCATCCTTGACGCTCGCGATGATGATGTTGACGACCCTGGTGTTCTGGCGGATGCTCTCGAACTTATTGTAGAACTGGTCGAGCGTGATGGCGGTGACGCTCTCGGACTCGTTCAGATAGAACTCGATCTCCTTTTCCGCCGAGAGGGGATGGATCATGTTCGCGATGCCGCCGACGAGGTTGACGGCATAGAACATATAGATGGCCTGCGGGCAGTTGGGCATGGCGATGGTGACCTTGTCGCCCGCACGCACGCCGATGGTCTTGAGGGAGCGGGCGCACTTCTTGATCTCCTCGATCATTTGAGGATAGCTCGTGGACTTACCCATGAAGTCGAACGCGATGTTCCTGGGGTACTTCTTGGCGATCAGCTCGAGCGCCTCAAACATCGAGCCGTCAAAGTAGTCCAGATGCAGCGGCACGTCGCCGGTGTGACCCGCCCACGGGGTCTTGGCAGTGATCTCAGTCATAATCGACCTCCTGTTCAAATGGCAGCTCGAGCAGTTCGGGGTGCGCGAGCAGGTGTTTGAAGAGCCGGATGCTCTTGGAATAGTAATAGCCGTCGGCAATGCGCTCATCGACCGTGAAGCCGAGGTCGACCGTCTCGCGCATGGCGACGAGTCCGTTCTGATCGTAAAGCGGCGTCCACTTCTTCTCGCCGATGACGCAGAAGAACGAGCAGGTGCCCCAGTTCGTGAGATGGTGGTAGCCGCTGCGCAGGCGGATGGAGCCGAGGTTGGAGAGGAACACCGAGGCGTAGTTCGGATCGTCCCCGATGAGAACGTCCGGACACCAGCCGTGGCGGTCGAGCCAGCGGATGAAGCGGACCGCCGCCTTGGATAGAAAGCGCGGCAGCTTGTTGAGGATATCCATGCTGTTGTCCGTGGTGTTCAGCTTCTGCTCATGGCGCGTGGCATAGATGCGGCGGCGGATCTCCTCGTGAACGGTGTCCACGGTGTCGGTCGGCGCGGCGTCGAGCAGGGCGACTGCCTCCTCGCTGCCGTCGGAAAACTCCTTCTTGATGATAAAGCCCGCCGTGACCTTATTGCGCTGGTAGTAATTCTCGTTCGCGTAGAAGCGGTTGAGCTTGGGGCGCAGGGTGATGGTCTTGACCAGCGCCGCCACGATGACGTGGAAGAAGGTGTACTTGAACTCGATGCCCTCAACGTTCTTTTTCGCAAGGTAGGCCTTGATGGGCTCCAGATCAATGCGCTCGGCGATGTAGGCTTCGTTGTCGGCGCGGTGGGGGTAGATGATGCCCATGATAAAATGCAGGGCGTCGGTCTCGCGCAGGAGCGCCGCGTCTCTGCGGTCGCCCCGGCGTCTCTTCGGAGTCTCGCTCATGGAGTGTCCTCTTTTCTTTCTGATTTTCTCTCTGCCCCGTCCGGGTCGAAGCCCTCGAAGATTGCCTGCGCGCCCTCGCGCTCGGCAGCCTTCAGGTTCTCATAGGTGCGGACGGTCCAATAAAACATATGCGCGCCGTAGAACGCGCGGCAGATGCGCGGCGCGAAGCGCCGACGATCCTCAAATTTATAGGCGATGAAGTCGGGTGCGGTGAAGGCGTTGAACAGGAGGTTCGAGAGCAGGAAGCCCACGAAATGCTCCCAGCCCCGCGCGTCCTTGCGGAAATTTTCGGAGAGCTGGCCGCGGATGATCTCGGGCCGGAAGGCGCGCAGCCACATCAGGCAGCGCGGGTCGAAGCTCTCCATACAATAGGGGACGTGATATTGGTCCAGCTCCCTTGCCGTGCGCTCGGCGAGCGCGCGGTGGTTGCCGTGATAGCTCTTGAGCTCCACGACGAGCGGCAGGCCCGTGCCCTCGTAAATGGCAAGGACTTCACAAAGCTGCGGGATCGTTTCCGGCGTACCGGAAAGATGGAGCGCGGCAAGGTCGGCGGCGGTGCAGTCCTCAAGCACGCCGGTCACGCCGGTCATGCGCTTTAGGTCGCTGTCGTGAAAAACGGCGAGCGTGCCGTCGTGCAGCAGATGCACGTCCAGCTCCGAGCCGTAGCCGTGCCGGATGGCGCGGCGAAAGGCCGCAAGGGAATTTTCCGGCACGCTGTCGGCGCTGCAATGCAGCCCGCGGTGGGCGTAGCGCCGATGCTCCAGCGCCGCCCAGCTCGGATGGTTGGCGCGGCTGTTGAGAAAAAAGAGCCAGACAGTGAGCAGAAACAGCGCAAAAAGGATAACGAATTGTAGAGTCTGCACGGAATATCACTTCTTGTTATCGGAAATTGCCGAATTCAGTCGTCCATATCCTCAAAGGCGGCCAGACCGCTTTTGGCCTCGGCTCTGGAATCGCCGTGGCGCACGAAGCACATCGTGACGAAGGACGCGCCGACGAAGATCGCCGCGTAGGGAAAGAGCACGCGGTAGCTGATATGACGCATCAGCGTGCCGGCGAGCACCGGCGTGACAACCTGCGCCGCCATGGAAAAGGTGTAGTAATAGCCGGTGAATTTGCCGATGTCGCTGCCGCGGCACATCTCTAGCACCATGGGGAGCGAGTTGACGTTGATGGCCGCCCACGCAAAGCCCACGAGGGCAAAGCAGACGAACATGACGGGATGAATGGTCGAGTAGAGCGTGGTGAGGAAATAGAAGGTCAAGAACATCGCGGCGAGCAGGGCGCAGCCGAAGAGGATGGTCTTTTTGCGGCCGATGCGCGAGGCGAGCTGGCCGATGGGAATGTAGCTGACGACCGCGCCGGCGGTGGCAATGAGCAGGCAGGTGGACGCGCCGCCAAGCCCCTGTCCCATGACTGTGCCGACGTAGGTAGACCACCATGTCGTTACACCGTTGTAGCCGATGTACCACAGCGCGATGGACGCAAGCAGGAAGCCAAGGCTCCGCTTGACGGGCTTGGGCAGCACCTCATTGCCGCTGCCGTCGTCCTCGGTGAGATCCCACTCGAGATGCTGCGCCTCGAGCGCGCGCGTTTCTGCGGCGAGCTTCGGCTCCTTCACCGTCAAGAACAGCACCGCGACGCTCACGAGCATGACGGCGGAGACGATGAGGAAGAGCGGCTGATAGTTGACATGGGCAAGGCCCGCGGTCTTGGCGTTCGGATAGAGCACCGCCGCGACCGCCAGATAGATGATGCCGCCGATGGCGCCCATGAGGTTGATGATGGCGTTCGCGCGTGAGCGCAGGGGGTTTGGCGTCACGTCCGGCATGAGGGCGACGGCGGGCGAACGGTAGGTGCCCATCGCCACGAGCAGCAGGCCCAGCACGGCGGCAAAGCCGACGAGCTTCTCGGTCGAGGGGGCTGCGGCGTAGCGGTTATCCAGCACCGGCAGCAGGTTCATCAGCACGGCGGCGCAGGCCGTGCCGAGGAGGATGAAGGGCATCCGGCGGCCGATCCTGGTGCTCGTGCGGTCGGAGAGCGCGCCGAACATCGGCAGCAGGAAAAGCGCCAGAATGTTGTCCAGCGCCATGATCGCGCCGGAGATCGTCTCATTCAGATGGAACGTTTCGGTCAGGAGCTTGGGAATGACGCTGTCGTACATCTGCCAGAATGAGCAGATGGACAAAAAGGCGAGGCCGACGAGGATCGTGCGGCGATGATCAAGCTTCATGCGCAGGGTCTCCTTTTGTAGCTTTCTCGGGAGAAACGCGGCGGCCGGGGCGGAAAGGGAAGGTCCTTTCCGCCTTGACCACACGTTAGGATAGCATAAAAACGCGGCGTTGACAAGCGCCGCGTTTCCGTTTAACACTTTTTTAAGAATTTTAACTGGCGAAAAACTCGCCCAGAGAGCCGGTGAGGACGAGCGCTCCGACCGTTAGGAGCAGGAAGAGCATACGGCCCTTTTCCAGTCCCAGCTTAAACAGGAGCGGCAGCAGCAGCGCCAGATAGGCAAGGCCGCAGACGTAAGCGAGCAGGACGGTCGTAAGCAGCTCCGTGTGCCCAAAGGTGAACGCGAGCACGAGCTGAAGCGCTGCGCCGAGCGTCAGCGCGAGAAAGCCGAGCAGGAATTTTTCCGCGTGCAGCTGCCGCTTCGTCACCGGCATGGTCAGCGCGTAGCGCTCCCACTTTGAGCGCTCGTCATAGCCGATGGCGCTCACGGGCAGCATCGCCAGCAGCAGAAGCCCGACGCTGCCGAGCATCGTGCCGCCGCCCGTCAGCGCCGGAATGAGCAGATAGGCCGCGATCAGGAGGAGCAGGACGCGGCTCTGCGCCCAGAGCTCATAAATATCCTTGAGCAGCAGTCCTCTGATTTTCATACGCTCCGCCCTCCTTCGATCATGCCGAGGAGGATATCCTCCAACGTTTTGTCCGGATGTGCCGCGAGCAGCGCGTCCTTCTCCTCGTCGAGCAGCACCTGTCCCTTGTGCAGGAACACCACGCGGCCGCAGAGCTTTTCGATGTCGCTGACGATGTGCGACGAGAGCAGCACGGCGTGCTGCCCGTCGGCGATGAAGTCCTCCAGCTCGCGCAGCAGCTCATCGCGCGCAAAGGGGTCCAGCCCACCGGTGGCCTCGTCGAGCAGCAGGAGCTTCGCCCCGTGCGAGAGCGCAACCGCCAGCGCCAGCTTCATCTTCATGCCGCGGGAGAAGTCCTTGAAGCGCTTCGTCTCCGGCAGGTCATAGCGGCGCAGATGGCCGAAATACGCCGCACTGTCCCAGTTCCTGTATAGGCAGCGTTCGATTCTGTCCACCTGCCGCGCGTTCACGCCGTCGGGAAAGGCGGCCTCGTCAAACACCACGCCGATGTCCTCCTTGACGGCTTCGAAATCCGCGCCGAGCTCATGGCCGAGCACGCGCACCGTGCCGCCGTCACGCTCCAGCAGACCAAGGAGGAGCGAGATGGTCGTGGATTTGCCCGCGCCGTTTTCGCCCACAAGGCCGAGAGCACAGCCTATCGGCAGCGCGAAGCCGACGTTTTGCAGCTGAAAATCCCCGATGGACTTGGAAAGGCCGCCGACCTCCAATGCGTTCATGCTTCTCCCCTCTTTCTCAATAAACGTTATTGTAGTGCCAGTAAAATACGGTGTAGAGCAGGCTTTGCAGGCAGGACAGGCCGAGGAGCACCTGCCCGACAAGCGTCTGCTCGAACACCAGGATCGCCAGCAGCGCTGCGGCGAGCTGGACGTAAACGCAAATGAAGAAGGTCATGCTGCGCGCCTTGTTGGCGACATACGCCGTGCGCTCGTCCTTGAGCGAGGCGTCGTAGTCCGCCGCCTTCTCCGGGTCGCGGCTCAGGCGACGCACCCGCAGCAGGCGAACAAGGCCGACAGCCGTCAGACCGCCGCCGAAGCCGCCGATGTAGCCGCCGTATTCCGTCTCCCCCAGCAGCAGGCCCGCGAGAAAGAGCGCCGCGCCGATGCTGAGCCACAAAATGCCGAATTTTTTCTGTTCCTTCAATTTCATGCTTCTTCCTCCTCAAAAAGAAATATGTCCTCGATCCGCGCGCCGAACAGCCTTGCAATGGCGTGGGCGAGCAGGATGGAGGGATTGTACTTTCCGTTTTCCAACGAGATGATGGTCTGGCGCGAGACGCCGAGCGCCGCGGCAAGCTGTTGCTGCGTCATGCCCCGCTCGCGCCGCTTTTGTTCGATGATGTTCTTCATGCTGTGCTCCATTCTTAGAAAGTCAAGCTTGCTTTACATTTATGAGCATAGCACCTTACCGACGAAATGTCAAGTGTCTTTTACATTTTTATTTTGCGATTGATTTTAGGCGCGGCCTTTGCTACAATAAATTGAATCTTTTTTTCACAGGAGGCTGCCGCCATGAACATCAAGATCGCACCGTCCATTCTCTCCGCCGACTTCGCCAACCTCGAGCGGGACATTCGGAAGATCGACACCGCCGACTACGTCCATGTGGACATCATGGACGGCGAGTTCGTGCCGAATATTTCCATCGGCATCCCGGTGGTCAAGGCCATCCGGCCCGTGACCGAGCTGCCGCTGGACGTGCATCTGATGATCACCAAGCCCGTGCGCTACGTCGAGGAGTTCTGCGACGCGGGCGCGGATATCGTGACCGTCCATGTCGAGTCCGACTTTCCTAAGAACGTTCACGCCGCGCTGGAGAAGATCCGCGCAAAGGGCAAGCGCGCAGGCATCGTGCTCAAGCCCAACACCCGCGCCGAGGCGGCGCTGCCGTACCTCAAGGAGTGCGACATCGTGCTGGTGATGACGGTCGAGCCGGGCTTCGGCGGGCAGAAATTCATGGCGGACATGATGCCCAAGGTCGCGCAGCTGCGCGCGATGCTCGACGAGGTCAACCCGGACTGCGAACTGGAGGTCGACGGCGGCGTGGACACCGCCACGCGCGACGCCTGCGTGAACGCGGGCGCGAACGTGCTGGTCGCGGGCAGCGCGGTCTACAAGGCGGCGGACATCCCCGCGAAGATCAAGGCTTTGAGAGAGGGTTAACAAGGTATGGAGTATTTTCCTGCGGCGCTGGAAAAGCTGGTCGAGCAGTTCGCGCGGCTGCCGGGCATCGGCGGCAAGAGCGCGCAGCGGCTGGCCTTCCATGTGCTGAGCCTAACGGACGCGGAGGCGCAGGAGTTCGCCGACGCCATCGTGGAGGCGAAGAAAAAGGTGACGTGCTGCCCCATCTGCCGCAACCTGACGGACGGGGGGCTCTGCCCCATCTGCGCCTCGCCCAAGCGCGACGAGCGTGTGATCTGCGTGGTGGCGGACGCCCGCGACGTGGCGGCTCTTGAGCGCTCGCGCGAGTACAGCGGGCGCTATCATGTGCTCCACGGCGTCATCTCGCCGATGAACCACGTCGGCCCCGACGACCTGGAGATCAAGTCTCTCGTCGAGCGCGTAGCCGCCGGCGGCATCGACGAGGTCATTATGGCGACCAATCCCGACACGGAGGGCGAGGCCACGGCGATGTATCTCGCACGGCTGCTGCGCCCCTTCGGCGTGAAGGTCACCCGCCTCGCCTACGGCATCCCCGTGGGCGGACATCTGGAATTTGCCGACGACGCGACGCTCATGCGTGCGCTCGAGGGACGGCGCGAGATCTGAGGAGGACAGGGCTATGACGGCAAAGTTAGAGCTGTACCGCGTATTCCGCGAGGTCGCGGAGACGGGCAATATTTCCGCCGCGGCGCAGAACCTTTACATTTCGCAGTCCGCGGTGAGCCAGAGCGTCAAGCAGCTCGAGGGCGCTTTGCAGACGCGGCTGTTCATCCGCTCCCCGCGCGGCGTAACGCTCACGGACGACGGGCAAATGCTTTTCGAGCACGTCCGCAGCGCGATGGGCCTTTTGGAAACGGGCGAGGAAAAGCTCGCGCAGACGCGCGCCCTGCAGATGGGCAGGCTCGTCATCGGCGCGAGCGACACGGTGACGAGCCAATTTCTGCTGCCGCACCTCGACTCGTTCCACAAAAAGTACCCGAACATCCATATTCAGATCATCAGTGGACGCAGCCACAAGGTGCTCGGCCTGCTACGCTCGGGCAAGGTGGACGTGGCGTTTGCCTCGTCGCCGAGCGAGGACGAGGGACTGAGCTGCGTACCGTGCTTTTCGACGCACGCGTGCTTCGTCGCCGCGGCGGACTATCCCTGCGATTTCGAGCGCGCCTATTCGATGCAGGAGCTTGCGGCGCTGCCGCTCATTTTGCTCGAACGCAAGGCCAGCTCGCGCGTGTATCTGGAGAAATATTTCCTCGCGCACGGCGTCTCCCTTTCGCCGGAGATCGAGCTTGGCGCAAGGAGCCTGCTCGTGGATCTCGCCCGCATCGGCTTCGGCGTGGCGGGCGTGACGCGGGAGTTCGTGACCGCGGAGCTGGAGGGCGGCGCGATCCGCGAGCTGAAAACCGACTTTGAGATCCCGCCGCGCTCCGTCGATATGTGTACGCTGCGCGACGTGCCGCCGAGCGCGGCGACCGCGCGCTTCACGCAGGAGGTCGCCCGGCGGGTGCAGGCCGAAGAAAGGGGCTGACGAACCATGCGGAGATTTGATACCGTCCTATTCGACCTCGACGGGACGCTGCTCGACACGCTCGAGGACATCTGCGGCGCGGCAAACCACACGCTGCGAGAGCTGGGCTATCCCGAGCGGACGCTCGCGGAAATGCGGCGCTTCGTCGGCAACGGCGCGGAGACGCAGATGCGCCGCGCCCTCGGCGCGGGCGCGGATGAGGAGACCGTCGCGAGGGCGCTCGCGCTTTACAAGCCCTACTACGCCGCGCATTGCCAGATCAAGACGAAGCCCTACGCGGGCGTTTTGGAGCTGATGGCGGCGCTCAAGGCGGAGGGCTTCCGCCTTGCGGTGGTGTCCAACAAGCCGGACGAGGCGGTGCGGCCGCTGGTCGCGGAGCACTTCGGTGCGCTTGCCGACGCCGCCATGGGCGAGACGGCGCAGCGCCGCCGCAAGCCCGCGCCCGACATGGTGAACGATGCGCTCGCGGCGCTCGGCGCGGACAGGTCACGCGCGGTCTACGTCGGCGACAGCGAGGTGGACATCGAGACGGCGCGGAACGCGGGCATCCCCTGCATCTCGGTGACATGGGGCTTCCGCGACCGGGAGCAGCTGCTTGAAGCGGGAGCGACCGAGCTGGCCACCAATGCAAGCGAGCTTCGTGCGCTGCTGGAAAAATGAACCAAGGCACAAAAAGCGCAGGCCCGTGCGGGTCTGCGCTTTTCGGTATAACTTAAAAATCGTGAGCAATATTAGGAATGTAGCAAACCGCCTAATAAATCAAGGTATAGCAGGTATCACAGCAGAGCACCTCAGTCAAGGTATCGGCTTCGCCTCGCTGCGCGTCCTTGACAGCGATGCTCTGCTACGCAGACAGGTAATCAAGGCGGCGATGCCGCCATTTACAAACAGTCATTAGCAAGCTGAAATTGTGTGTTTCATCACCTCCTGTTACTATATATT
>DJRC01000015.1 GCA_002437735.1 Oscillospiraceae bacterium UBA6370
GGTAGACCTCGTCCTGCGGCTCTTGGAAATGCACGTCGCCGGTGGCAACGACCCGTTTGCCCAGCTCTTCACCGAGCCGGACAATGGTGCGGTTGAAATCGCGCAGCTCCTCCTCGCTCCTAACCGCGCCCTCGCGCAGCATGAAGCGATTGTTGCAGATGGGCTGGATCTCGAGATAATCGTAGAAGGACGCGATGCGCTTGAGCTCCTCCCAGTCCTTGTGATCCGCGACCGCGCGGAACAGCTCGCCCGCCTCGCAGGCCGAGCCGATGATAAGCCCCTCGCGGTGCGCGATCAGCTCGCTCTTCGGGATAATGGGCACGCGCTTGAAATACTTGAGGTTGGAGAGCGAAATGAGCTGGTAAAGATTCTTCAGGCCCGCCTTATTCTTGGCCAGCAGAATGATGTGCTTCGGGAAGCGGTTGGATTTGCTTCCCAGCGGGCGCAGCTTGAGCATTTCATCGTTGATCTGCTGCAGGCGCGTCACGCCCCGCTCTTCGAGCATGGGAAAAAATTTCGTCAGCATCTGCGCGACCGGCACGGCGTCGTCTGACGCGCGGTGGTGGTTGAACTGCGGCAGCTGCAAATGATCCGCCACGATGTCCAGCTTATACTTGCCCAGCCCCGGCAGCAGATTCTGCGCCAGAATGAGCGTGTCGATATAGGTCGGCTCGAACGGAATGCCGCACTTCCGGCAGCCCGCGCGGATAAAGCTGATATCGAATTCCGCATTGTGCGCCGCAAGCGGCGCGTCGCCCGCGAAAGCGAGGAACGCCGTCAGCGCGTCCTTGAGCTTCGGCGCGCCGCGCAGCATCTCGTCCGTGATGCCGGTCAGACCGATAATCTCCGGCGTCAGCCGGCGCTCGGGGTCAACGAAGGTCTGGAAGGTCTCAACGATCTCGCCGTTCCTGAGCCGCACCGCGCCAATCTCCGTGATGGCCTCCTGCGTGACCTTGAGGCCGGTCGTTTCAATGTCGAAGCAGACGATCTCATCGGAAAAACCGATGTCTTGATGCCCATGAATGGCGATGCGGTCGTCGATGTTGTTGACGAAATAGCCCTCGCAGCCGTAAAGTATTTTTATTTTTCCCTCACCGGCGTGCCAAGCATCCGGAAAAGACTGTGCTACACCGTGGTCGGTGATGGCGATGGCGGGCATCCCCCACTTGGCGGCGAGCTTGACGACGCTGCCGGTGTCGGTCAGCGCGTCCATGTTGGACATTCGCGTATGCAGGTGCAGCTCCACGCGCTTGACCTCGGCGGTGTCCATGCGCGGCTCGTGCGTGATCTCGGTCACGTCGCGCGGGTTGAGCTGCATATCGTGACCGTCGTAGGTCAGTTCCATCGTACCAGCGACGCGCAGCCACATACCGGTCGAAATACGGTCGCGCAGCGGCGCGACGTCCTTCTCCAGCATCCGCTTGCGCACGATAACCGAGCCCTCGTAGTCGGTCATCTCAATGAGCGCCAGCCACATACCCGGCTGGCGCAGCTCGCGGAACTCGCACTTGAAGACCTTGCCCTCGACCACGACGTTTCCCGCCTTGGGGTTCAGCTCGCTCATCGGCATGGGATGTCCCTTGATCTCGCGGCCCATGATAATCTTTCCGGCGCTCGTCTCCTTCTTTGCGCCGCCTGTGTTCGAGGGCCGCGGCTCCTGCTTGGGAAAGCCACCCTGCGTCAGCGAGATCCGCACGCCGTTGAGCGCGAAGCGGTCCGCCAAAAGCTGCTCGAGCAGGGTGCGCTCGGAATCCGTGATCTCCTGCAGCACCGTCAGCGCAAGCGCCATCGTGCGGCTCTCCTGCTCCACGGTGACGTCAGTCACGCGGGCGTCGGTGAGCAGCACACGCAGTCCGATGGGCGGCGCAAAGCCCTCAAATAATTCAAAAAACGGTATCCTTCGTGCCATTTTTTCGCTTCTCTCTTACAGTTTCTCGATCTCATCGAGCAAGGCGTCCAGCAGCTTTTCTTGAGGGATCTTATACAATACCTCGCCATGACGGAAAATAAGGCCCTCGCCCTTGCCGCCCGCGACGCCGATATCCGCCGCGCTCGCCTCGCCGGGGCCGTTGACCACGCAGCCCATGACCGCCACGGTGATGGGCTTATCGCAATCCTCCAGCCGACGCTCCAGCTCCTCGGCCAGCGGGATCATGTCGTAGGCCGTGCGCCCGCAGGTCGGGCAGGAGATCAGATTCACGCCGCTCCTTCGCAGCCCGCAGGCACGCAGGATGCGCTTGGCGGCATAGACCTCCTCCACCGGGTCGGCAGTCAGCGAAACGCGCATCGTGTCGCCGATGCCCTCGCAAAGCAGTCCCCCGATGCCGATGGCGGACTTCAGCACTCCCATCGAAGGCGTGCCCGCCTCGGTCACGCCGAGGTGCAGCGGATAGTCCACCTTCTCATGCAGCAGCCGGTACGCCGCCATGTTGAGCGGCACATCGGAGCTCTTGACGGAGATGCAGATGTCCGTGAAGTCAAACCTTTCCAGCAGCGCGACATGGCCCAACGCACTCTCCACGAGCGCCTCCGGCGTCACGCGGCCATACTTTGCCAACAGCTCCTTTTCCAGCGAGCCGCCGTTCACACCGATGCGGATGGGCACCTTGTGCGCACGGCAGCAGTCCACGACCGCCTTCACGCGGTCCTCCCCGCCGATGTTGCCGGGGTTGATGCGGATCTTGTCCGCGCCGTGCTCCGCCGCCGCGATGGCAAGGCGATAGTCAAAGTGAATATCCGCCACCAGCGGAATGTGGATGCTGTTCTTGATGGTTTCAACCGCTTCCGCCGCCTCGGGCGTCGGTACGGTCACGCGCACGATCTCACAGCCCGCCTGCTCCAGACGCAGAATTTGTTCGATGGTCGCGCCCGCGTCCTCGGTCCTTGTGTTGCACATCGACTGGATGGTGACCGGCGCGCCGCCGCCGACCGCCACGCCGCCGACCATGATCTGCTTCGTCATGCTTCTTCCCTCCTCACAGCAGCTTTATCACATCGTGGAACGTGATGAAAAGCATCAACGCCATCAGCAGGACAAAGCCCGCCATGTGGATATAGTTTTCGTATTTCGGTGGGATCTGACGCTTGAAGATCGCCAGCGCCAGCGTGTTGATCACGAGGAAGAACACCTTGCCGCCGTCGAGCGCCGGCAACGGCAGCAGGTTCATCACGGCAAGGTTGACCGCGATGAGCGCGCCGAAGTAGAGAATGCTCTCTGCCGCTGCGGCGAAGCCGTTTTGGTTGTTCTTCTCGGCCTCCTCCTGCGCCTCCTCGCCCACGTCCTTGATGGTCGAGACGATGCCGACCGGCCCGCTGAGATCGTCCAGTCCTGCCGAGCCGCTCACCAGCATCATCAGACTCATGCGCACAAGACGCACAAAATCGAGCGTGTTGTACCAGCTGTATTGCAGCCGCACGAGCGGCGTCGCCTCAACGATACCTCCATAGGTAAAGCCGTACCGACGCACCTTTGCGCCGTTTTCGTCCGTATAGGTCTGCAGCGTCAGCGTGCGCTTGAGCTTTTCACCGCCGCGCTTGACCGTCATTTCGATGGTGCCGTTTTCATCGAGATCGACCACGCCGAGCACCGTGGAAACGTCGCTTTTGAGATAGATGCGCTCGCCGTTGATGGCCCAGATCACGTCGCCGACCAGGATGCCGTCCTCGCCCTGCTGAGGAAATGCCGGGTCAAGCTCGACGATCTCCGCCGTATAGAAGCCCTGTGCGCCCGCGTACAGGCAGATCATAATAAGGAAGCCGGTGAGAAAATTCATCGCCGCGCCCGCGACGAAGATCAGCAGCTTCTTCCAAAAGCTCTGCTTCTCCAGCGCGCGCGGGTCGTCGCTTTCCTCGTCCTCACCCTCCATCGCGCAGAAGCCGCCGATGGGCAGAAGGCGCAGCGAATATTCCGTTTCGCCCTTTGTCGTGTGGAAGATGGCCGGGCCCATGCCGATGGAAAACTCGTTCACGCGCACGCCGCAGGCCTTTGCAGCAAGAAAATGTCCGAGCTCATGCACGGCGATGAGCACGCCGAAGATCAAAATGGCAGCGATGATATACATGAAAAAACTCCTTATGGAACTTGCTTATTGGATGTGCGCGCGGACCGCCGCGCGCGCCGCGCGGTCTGCCGCGAGGATTTCCTCCAGCGTCGGCGCGGAGACCTGCTCCACCGTTTCCAGCGCCGCTTCCACCAGCGCGGGAATGTCGTTGAAGCCAACCGCGTCCCGCAAAAACGCACCGACCGCCTCCTCATTCGCTCCGTTGAGGATCGCGCAGGCTGTGCCGCCGACGGCGGCGCATTGACGCGCGAGCTTCAAGCAGTGGAAGGTCTCCTCGTCAGGTGCGGCAAAGGTCAGCGGCGGACAGGAGAGCAGGTCGAGCGTCCGGTCCGGCGTTTCCGCACGATAGGGGTAGGTCATCGCGTAACGGATGGGCAGCTTCATGTCGGGCGTGCCGAGCTGCGCGAGCATCGCGCCGTCGCGGTACTCGACGATCGAGTGAACGATGCTCTGGCGGTGGATGATCGCATCCACCTGCCGCAGCGGCAGACGGTAGAGCCGCATCGCCTCGATGATCTCAAGGCCCTTGTTCATCAGCGTTGCAGAATCGACGGTGATCTTTGCGCCCATCGTCCAGTTGGGGTGACGGAGCGCGTCGGCGCGCGTCTTGCCCGCAAGCTGCTCGCGGGTAAGACCGTAGAACGGCCCGCCGGAGCAGGTCAGGATCAATCGTTTGATCTCGCCGCGGTCGCGGCAGCCCTGCACACACTGAAAAATCGCGCTGTGCTCGCTGTCCACCGGCACGATCTCCGCTCCGTACTTCTCCGTCGCATCCATCACGAGCGTGCCCGCGCACACCAGCGTCTCCTTGTTGGCCAGTGCGATGCGCTTGCCGCGTTCGATGGCGGCGAGCGTGGGCTTTAGTCCGATCATGCCGACCACGGCGGTCACCACCGTGTCGGCGTCCTCCGCCGTCGCGGCGGCGAGCAGGCCGTCCATGCCGGAAAGGACCTGCGTTTTTGTGTCCCGCAGGCGCTCGCGCAGCTCGGCAGCCGCCGCTTCGTTATAAAGCACGGCAAGACGCGGGGAAAACTCCCGCGCCTGCTGTTCGATGAGATCAACGCTCGAATTGGCGGTCAGCGCCGTGACGGTCAGCCCCAGCTCCCGCGCGACCTCCAGCGTCTGGCGGCCGATGGAGCCGGTCGAGCCGAGTAAAGCAATACTCCTTGTCATAGTATGCCACCCGCCACAAAGAAGTACACGACTGGCGCGATGAACATGGTGGAGTCAAAGCGGTCGAGCATCCCGCCGTGTGTGAGGAAAAGATGGCTGTAGTCCTTGATGCCCGCCTCGCGCTTGATGAGCGACATGGAGAGGTCGCCGAGCTGTCCGAACACGTTTGCCACCGCGCCGACGAGCGCGAGCCGCGCATAGTCCGGCGCGTAGCCGAGCCACTTTTGTCCGATCAAACCGAGCAGCAGCATCGCCAAAGCGCTGCCGATGGGGCCGCCGATGCCGCCTGCCCAGGTCTTGTGCGGACTGACGTGCGGCGCCATCTTTCGCTTGCCGAACCACATACCGAAATACATCGAAAGCGCGTCGCCCGCAAAGGCGATGAAGAACGGCGCGAGGACGTAGACCCTGCCGAAGTCCGCATAGCTCCGCAGCAGAAAGATGCAGCTGTACATCGCCGGAAACACGATGCCGCCGACGATCGACACCGCGACATCACGGAAGGTAAACGGCTTTTCCTTTCCGTAGGTCACGACCGCAAAGAGGAAAGACATCATTACGATCAGCCAACGAAGGATCGTCACATAAGAGATCGGGAAACCGCCGACACCCTTCGCTGTTTCGTTATAGAGCCAAAGCTCCTGCAAAATGACCGTTACGACAAGTCCAAAGTAGAAACTTGTCGGCACATTCTCTCCTGCCGTGTGCAGCAGCTCATACGCCGCGATGCCCGCGATGGCGCACACGAGCAGCATGGTCGCCCACGCCGGGCACGCCAGCAATACCAGCAGCAGTAAAGGCAATCCGATTGCCACCACAAGCCATCTTTGTTTCATAGTATTTCCCCTTTCGGGCTGTTTTTCTCTTTACGGCTTCACGCCGCCGAAGCGCCGCTCACGATGCTGGTAAGCGATGAGCGCCTTGTCAAATTCCCGCTCGTCGAAATCCGGCCAGAGCGTGTCGCAGAAGTAGAACTCGCTGTACGCGCATTGCCAAAGGAGATAGTTGCTGATGCGCTTCTCCCCGCCCGGACGGATGAGCAGATCAGGGTCGGGCAGCCCCGCGGAATAAAGATACCGCGAGAACGTCTCCTCCGTCAGCGCGTCGCTCCGTGACTCCCCTGCCGCGCAGTCGCGCGCGAAGGCGCGGGCGGCGTGGATGATCTCGTCCCGCCCGCCGTAGTTGAGGCAGACATTCGCCTGAAAGCCCTCGATGCGCGCGGAGATCTCGTTCGTCTCGCGGATCAGCTCCTTGAGATCGTCGTCCAGCACGCTCAGGTCGCCGAGAAAGCGCAGGCGGTTGCCGTCGCGCTCCATCGTGTCGATGCACTCGTGCAGATAGCGGCGCAGAAGCTGCATGATGCCGTCGATCTCGTCCTGCGGACGCTTCCAGTTCTCGGTCGAAAAGGCATAGACCGTCAGGTAGTCGATGCCGAGCTCCTTGCAGTAGGTGCCGAGGCGGCGGAAGCTCTCCGCCCCCGCCTTGTGGCCCGCCGAGCGCGGAAAGCCGCGCTTCTGCGCCCAGCGGCCGTTGCCGTCCATGATAACGGCAACATGACGAGGCAGGCTGCTTTTGTCAACCTGCCCCGTCAGCTGTCTTTTGGTGAAAAGTCCCATCAGACCTCCATCAGTTCCTTTTCCTTCTTCTCGAGCAGGGCGTCCAGCTCCTTGCACATATCGTCGGTGAGCTTCTGCAGGTCCTTCTCGGCGATCTTCAGATCGTCCTCGGTCAGCTCGCTGGCCTTCTGCTTTTTCTTGAAGGTCTCCATCGCGTCGCGGCGGATGTTGCGGATGGCGACCTTGCCGCCCTCGGCGTATTTGCGGATCTGCTTGACGAGCTCCTTACGGCGCTCCTCGGTCAGCTGCGGGAAGGTCAAGCGAATGGCCTTGCCGTCGTTCTGCGGATTGATGCCGAGGTCGGAGTTCAGGATCGCCTTCTCAATGAGCTTCACGGCGCTCGCGTCCCACGGCTGAATGAGCAGCTGACGCGGGTCGGGCGAGCCGATGGACGCGATCTGCTGGATGGGCGTCGGCGTGCCGTAATAGTCCACGCTGATGCGGTCGAGCACGGCGGCGTTGGCGCGGCCCGCGCGCACGGCGGCGAAGTCGGCGGCCACGGAGTCGATGCTCTTTCTCATTTTTTCCTCGTAAACCTTGTATTCATCCTTCAACATGGGGATAGCCTCCTCAAATTTTGATTTTTGCATTTTATCTTGCGACGCCGGCTCACTCGCCGACGATCGTACCGATCTTCTCGCCCATCACGGCGCGCAGGATGTTCTTGGGGTCCTTCAGCGCGAAAACGAGCACGGGGATGTGATTGTCCATCGAGAGCGAGGTCGCCGTGGAGTCCATCACCGCCAGGTGCTGGGCCAGCACGTCCTCGTAGGAGATGGCGTCGTACTTCACCGCGTCCGCGACCTTCGCGGGGTCGGCGTTGTATACGCCGTCGATGTTCTTCGCCAGCAGGATAACGTCCGCATTGATCTCCGCCGCACGGAGCACCGCCGCGGTATCCGTGGAGAAAAACGGCGAGCCGATGCCGCAGCCGAAAATGACCACGCGGCCCTTTTCCAGATGCCGGATGGCGCGGGCGCGGATGTAAGGCTCCGCGACCTCCTTGATCTCCAGCGCGGTCTGGATGCGCACGTCCACGCCCTTCTGCTCCAGCACGTCGGCGACCGCCATGCAGTTCATCGCCGTTGCCAGCATACCCATGTGATCGGCGCGGGTGCGCTCGATGT
>DJRC01000064.1:0-6286 GCA_002437735.1 Oscillospiraceae bacterium UBA6370
GATTGTGACGACCCTCGACGGCGTGCGCGAGATGGCTGACACAGGACGGATATCCGAAAACGCGTATAATTTTCTATACAATATGCTCTCCGGAAAGAGCGCTGTCGCCGATTACAACGATTTCGATGTTACTTCGTTCACCCTGACCGTCACGGACACACGGAACGACCTTTATTTCACGTTTGATTTCACGGTGAAGGATTCGTCGCTCGACACGCTTCCGGACGGTGAGTATCACTGGAAGATGACAGACGGCGCCGACTGCTTCAGGGCGGACGAGGAGACCGACAATTCCTTCGCCGACGTCGAAGAGGTGAGGATGCTGAAAGCCTTCCTCTCCGGCTCATACATCTGGAACACGCCGACATACGGCGAGGGCGTCACCTATCCGGGAATGAACAACTTCCTGACGAATTATTACGGCGACGGCAGCATCACGCTTGACGAATACACCAGACTCGCGAAGGAGAAGTTCGGCTGTACCGATACAGACGCGCTCGGAATCGAAGGTCTGATATATGACAATAACGGCGTGAAATACGTCGGGGCGGGCGGCATCGGCGGCGGCTGGAACGGAAAGGACATGTACGTGAATAAGGACGGGGATCACACGCTCGTCGGTATGCGCTTCTTCGCCGACTGCAACAGCATTGTGAAGTCTCACCTCGTCGAATACCGCTTCGGAAAAGGCGGGACATGGCTCGGGTACAGGATAGTCGAGCGGTCGGAATATGAGCCGTACGGACTTCATTTCGTGCCTGACGAGAAGACGGAGCAGACCGCCGTGACCCTTTCCGAGATAAAGTCGGCGCATGACGATGGTATGTTCTCGGACAGCGCGTATGATTTTCTGACGAACTTTCTCGGCGACAGCGACATTCCGGGTTATGACTCGATAAAGGTCTCGTCGTTCAGTCTCACGTTCAGTGACACGGCAAAGTACGATCCGTGTATGAAGCTCGAGGTCGACGTGACGGCGTCCGGCGCGGATGCCGTTACGGTCGGAAAGCACGTCTACACGCTGAATGACGATCAGGTGCTCGGCGCGGTGCTTGAGTACGACTATGACTATCCGGACGAGTACGCGGACTCGGAAGAGGACGTGGGCTCGGAAGAGGTGAAGGAGCTTCGCGCCTTCTTCGCGGCGTCGCGGATATGGAACACTCCGTTTTACGGCAAGGGAAAGAAATACCCCGGCGCGGCGGCGTTCATCTGCGACTACTACGGCGGCGGGAAGACGCAGGACTATGCCGGTCCGGGCGGAGACCTCGTGCGGTACGGCTATGAGCCCGGAGCGGTCAGCGCGGACGACATGAAGAAGTACGCGAAGGAGCTGTTCGGCTGCGACGATCTGACAGAGTTCTGCTCAGACACCGGTTATACCGACGGCGTCTACACCCACGGCAAAAGCGGCGGCGTCTGGAGCACCGGCGAGGTCTTCGCCGTCTGGGGAGAAGGCGACGAAATGATGGTTACGATGCGGTTCTACCATGACGTCAACCGGATCGTCAAGTCACATATGGTCACTTACGCGTTCAAGGACGGAAAATGGATGGGGTATGAAATGATCGAAAAGAGCGATTATGAGCCGTGGGGGCTCGGGTTTGAGGCTGACGCGTGAATAGAAGAGGGAAGGTATCTCCGGAGTGGAGATGCCTTCCCTGTATTTATGGGTTTTAATTTTGTTGCTGTGGTGTGAGAAACCGGCCGCTCTATCAATGGAGAGCTTTCTATTTCTCAAGGGTCTTCATAGTTTCCGCGATCTTTTTTTCAACCGCGTCTTTTTTAGAGGCGATTATCGACGCGACTCCGCTGTCTCCGGAAATGAGCGCGGTGCGTATGGCTCCGGCAAGGTCCGCCGTCCAGCCATAGGTCAGACTCGCGTCATAGTAAAGCGAGTCCCGTATGATACCGAGCATCTCGATAGAGTCGTCGTTGCGCAGCGACTTCTGAGAAACCCTGACTTTATAGTAAGCGGGAAGGACATCCTTATAGGAAAGATATGAGAGCGCGTCGAGTATCGCCCCTGTGCGTTCCGGGTTCGAGTTAGTCGACGGAACGATCAGAGTCGGCGTGTCGTAGTTCATCCATGCGCAGTAGTTCTCCTGCGATTCATCGAGCTTCGGGAGCGGCAGAATGCCGAAATTGTCGTCCATATCGCGGAATTTGCCCGATGCCTTGACCTCTCCGCCGTAGAAGAGCGCGCGCCCCGCCATGAAGATCTTGTCGTAGCTGACGCCGTTCTGGTTTGCTTCTATGTAATCGCCCTCGGTTCCGAAGATCTTCGCGAGCTTTTCCGCGGTCGTGTAGAAGCGGTCATTCTCAAGCGAGAGCGCCGGAGTTCCGTCGGAATCCTTTGTCGTGAACCTGTTGCCCGCGCCGATTATCATAGCGTCGCAGATACGGTAGAACGACGTGAAGCCGTAGATTGAGCTGTTGTCATAGCTGAACGCGAAGCTCTCGTCGCCGTTGAGGTTCGTGCCCCACTTCAGCATCGTGTTGAAGGAGTCGATCGTCCACTTTCCGGCACGGACGGTGTCGTATGGCATATCCTTTCCGAGATCTGTCATCATATCCTCGTTGAAGAAGATCGACCAGACAAGATCGAACGCGCACAGCGAGAGGTCGCTCTGTACAAAATAGAGCGTGTCGCCGCCATTGCCGAGGAGACCATCCCCGAGCTTGCCAGCTACTATTACACCGCCGATAACGGACAGAGCGCCAGCCTGGTGCTCAACCTCACCGACAAGGGCGAGCGCGACCGCAGCGCGACCGACATCGCCAACGCCCTGCGCGACGCGACCTATGACGTCGCCGGCTGCGAGATCACCTGCTCGGCCTACGACATGGGCGCGATGATGGGCGGCAGCGGCGTGAGCGTCAACATCACGGGCGAGGACTACACCACGCTCAAGATGATCGCGGACGACCTCACCACGCAGATCGCGGCGATCCCCGGCGCGGTGGACGTTTCCTCCACGGTCGCCGAGCAGGTGCCGCAGGTCAAGGTGACTGCGGACCGTCAAGCGTGCTCGCAGTACGGCTTGACCGCCTACAGCGTCGCCGCGGCGGTGCGCTCCGGTCTGACCGGCGCCACCGCCACCACCGTCACCATCGACAATAAGGAGGTCGACGTGGTCGTGCGCGGCGACGGCCGCGCGGAGGAGAGCATGGATGCCCTGCGCTCCATGGCAATCTCCACGCCGACCGGCGGCAGCGTGCCGCTCGGCAGCATCGCCGACGTCAGCGTCGTCATGTCCCCGCAGACCATCACGCGCTACAACCAGTCCCGTCAGGTGACCGTCTCCGGTGACGCTGCGGACGGCGACACGAGCGCCATGGCGCAGAGCATCCGCGCCATCCTCGCGGGCTACACGCTCCCCGGCGGCTACACCGCCGAGCTTGCCGGCGGCTACACCGAGATGATGGAGAACTTCTCCGACCTCGGACTCGCGCTCATCGTCTCCGTCGGCCTTGTGTACTTCGTGCTGGCCTCGCAGTTCGAATCCTTCATCATGCCGGTCATTATCATGATGATCCTGCCCATCGCCTTTGCCGGCGCGCTCTTCGCGCTGCCGCTCACGGGCAAGGACCTTTCGATGATCTCGCTCGTCTCCCTCATCATGCTCGCCGGCACGGTGGTCAACGCCTCCATCGTCCTCGTGGACTACATCAAGCAGCGCCGTGACCGCGGCGAGACGCGCGAGGAGGCCATCCTCCACGCCTGCCCGCTGCGTATCCGCCCCGTGCTGATGACCACGCTCACCACCATCCTCGCCCTCGTGCCGACGGCGCTCGGCATGACCGGCAAGATGAACGAGATGATGAGCGACATGGGCACCACCATGATCGCTGGTATGCTCGTCTCGACCGTCATCACGCTGCTTTTCACCCCCGTGTACTACTGCGTCATCGACGATCTGACGCACCGTCGGGAGCGGAAGAAGGCCAAAAAGCTCGCCGTTTCGCAGAGCGAGCCGTAAAACAGCAAAGCAAAACGGAAGGACCGCGTTCGCGGTCCTTCCGTTTCTTTCTATCGTTTTTCAGCCGTTGTCTCCGTCGTCCGCCGGCTCTGCGGCGCCCTCCGCGGGGCCGTCCGCGATGGGACGCTCCTCGCTCCGATCGGGCAGGACGGTCACCTGCCCGTCGAGCCTGCGGTTGACGAACATCCGCGCGGGATCGGCGCTGCGGTTCCTCAGCAGGATGACTGCCGTGAGAACGATCATCACAAGGCTCAGCGCCTGCGACACACGCACGCGCTCGCCGAAAAGCGTGACGTTGAAAAGGTACAGGCTGTCGGTCCGCAGCCCCTCGATCCAGAAGCGCCCGATGCCGTACCAGAGGAAGTAGAAGCAGGTGTTCTCGCCGTCGAAGCGCCGCGCTTTGTCCATCACAAGGCAGAGGAGCAGCAGCCCCGCAACATTCCACAGGCTCTCATACAGGAACGTCGGATGCACGTCGATATAGTAGGTGCCGCTGATCCACAGCCGCATCCGCCACGGCAGCTCGGTCATGCCGCCGAAGGCCTCGCGGTTGAAGAAATTGCCCCAGCGGCCGATGGCCTGCCCAATGAAGATGCCCGCGACGCAGCAGTCGGTCATCGCCCAAAAGCTGAGCTTCTTTTTCCGGCAGACGAGCCACGCGGTCAGGAACGCCGCGAGAATGCCGCCGTAGATGGCAAGCCCGCCGTCCCAGATGCGGTAGGTCTCCGCCCAGTCGACGCTGCCGTCCGCAAGGCGGAACTGGTCGAGGTAAAAGAGCACATAGTAGACCCGCGCGCCGACGATGGCAAAGGGAATGGCCCACAGCACGGTGTCGATCACGTCATCCTCGGTCAGACCGTAGTGCGGCGCGCGCTTCATGCAGAACCACAGGGCGATGAGCAGCCCTGCGGCGATGAGCACGCCGTACCAGTAGATGCCGTTGCCGATGTTGAGCAGCTTGGGCGAGAGGGTAAAGCGCCAGTCGCCGAACAGTCCGGGAAAGCTGATGTCTGCGTTGGGATAGCTCATTGGGAGACTCCCTCCTTCTTGGGAATGAGAATGGACAGCGCGCTGCGCTCCTCCACGATGCTCTCGCGCAGAAACGCCTCCACGTCCGCGCGGGTGACGGAATCGTACACCTCGGGGAAGCGGAAGGGGTCAAAGCCGCGGAACGCGCCGTCCGCAACGGATACGGCAATGTTCTCAAAGCTGTTGAGGGCGCGCAGCGTCGAGCCGAAGCTCGCGCGGCGGAGCTGCTGATAGAACGCCTCGTCCACGCCCTCGCGCGCAAGGCGCTGCGCCTCGTCCAGAATGGCGCGCACGACCGTCTCGGGCGCATCGCTGTCGCCGCCGGCGTAGAGGTAGGCGATGCCGGGCAGCTGGTCGAAGCCGCCGCCGAAGCTGCCGTTGATGAGCCCCTTGTCGTAGAGCCGTTGGTAGAGCGGCGAGGAATCGCCGAGCAGGATGTCGCAGGCGATGTCCGCAATGATGTCCTGCCGCATCAGCGCCTCGCCGTCCGCTGCGCTCGGGCACTTAAAGCCGACGAGAAACTGCGGCATCGAGACCTCCATCACCTCGCGGCGGCACTTCTCGACGACGCGCATATCCTCCTGCCCGTAGTCGCGCTCGATGACCTCGCCGCAGCTCTTCGGCAGGATCTCCTCCGCGATGGCGGCGATCTCGTCGGGCTTCACGTCGCCGACGACGCACAGCATCATGTTCGCCGGGTCGTAGAACGCCTTGTGGCAGGCGTAGAGCGTTTCGGGCGTGATCTCCGCGATGCTCTCCACCGTGCCGGCGATGGCGACGCGGGCGGGGGAGGAGTGGTACAGGCACTCGAGCAGGTTGGTGTAGACCCTCCAGTCGGGCGTGTCCTCCACCATGCGGATCTCCTGACCGATGATGCCGCGCTCCTTGTCCACGCTCTCCTGCGTGAAGTAGGGTACGGAGACGAACGAGAGCAGGATCCTCAGATTCTCCTCAAAGTGCTCCGTGCAGTCGAAGTAATAGGCGGTCGTCGCGTTGGAGGTGAAGGCGTTCGGCTCCGCGCCATTCTGGCTTAGGACCTGCAAAGCGTTGCCGTCCTCGGTGTCGAACATCTTGTGCTCCAGATAGTGCGCGATGCCCGCGGGCGTATCGTGCCACGCGCCGTCGAGCCGGAAGCGCATATCCATGCCGCCGTAGCGCGTGGTGAAGAAGGCGTAGCGCTTGCGGTAGAGCGGCTTGGGCACAACGGCGACGGTCAGCCCGTTCGGCAGCGTGGTCCGCAGCACCGTTTCGCCGATGCGGGGATAATTCGTTTC
>DJRC01000064.1:6382-7552 GCA_002437735.1 Oscillospiraceae bacterium UBA6370
ATGCTCCGCGCCGCCTCGGCGACGCGCTCGGGCGTGACGGCCTCGAGCTGCGCGATCAGCGCGTCGGTATCCTCCCACAGCCCCGTCGCGGCCTGCCCGAGATAGTATTCCTCCAGCCGGCCCGCGCTGTCCTCGCGCGAGCGGAGCGAGGAGAGCATACAGCTCCGTGCACCCTCCAGCTCCCACGGCGCGAAATCGCCGTTCTGCACGGCCTCGAGCTGCGCGGCGATCTCGCGCCGTGCGACCTCGTAATTTCGCGCGTCGATGCCGCTCGACACCGTGATGATGCCCTTGGAGCGGTGGTAGCCGGACGAGGCATAGTAGCACAGCGAGAGCTTCTCGCGCACGTTCAGAAACAGCTTGGAGTTGGAGTAGCCGCCGAAGATGAGGTTCGCCAGCAGCAGCGCGGGCGTGTCCTCGCTCGCGGCGCGGTAGCCCATGGCGAGCTTCGCCTGCGTCACGTCCATCGTCTCCGTGATCTCACGCACCGTCTCGGGCGCATCCGCACGCTCGGCGACCGCAGGCTCGGCGACCCGCTCGCGCGGGAGCGCCGCCAGCGCACGGTCCAGCGCTCCCTCCACGCGAGCGCAGTCCGCGCTGCCGCAGTAGAATAGCTCGATGCGCGCCGTGGCAAGAAGCTCATTGTAATAGCGGTAGAGCGTCTGGTTCGTGAGCCTTTCCACGCCCTCCACGGTGCCGAGCCGGTCGATGCCGTAGCGCTCGCCGCGGCACATTTCCTGCAAAAGCCGTGCGTCGGCGTAGTCGCGCTTGTCGTTGAGAATGCTCTCGATGGCGTCGATCAGGTTCTCCTTCTCGCTCTCCACATAGTCGCTCAGAAAGCGCCCGTTCCGCGTGAGCGGATCGAGCAGCAGCTCGCCGAGCAGGTCGGCCATCGGCTCGAGCAGCCGCTCCCCGCCGGGAACGTAGCGCTCGTCGAGAAAGCTGCCGACAAAGCCGAGACATTGGTTCTCGCCCTTCTTGCGCACGGTGTAGGCGATGGACGCCCCGTACAGGCGGTCCAGCTCCGCGGCGATCGAGCGCATATCGCGGTGCGCGGTCGTGCCGCGGCGCAGCACGGCGGGCAGCAGCGCGCCGGCGGCGACGGTGCTCTCCTCCAGCGGCGTGATGAGCTGCGCGCCCAGCACGCCGGTCTTGAATTTTGCGGCGGGG
>DJRC01000064.1:7673-26997 GCA_002437735.1 Oscillospiraceae bacterium UBA6370
TTTGATGGTAGCATAGCACGAAACGGTGAACATTACCACATCTTTTCATAAAATCTTTCCCATTCGCCGTTTTTCCCGCGAATAACCCTTGACTTTTCTGCTAAACTCGTGTAAACTGATTCCTGTTGTAAAGCGTTATGGCTTTACACGGAATACTCAAAGGAGGATTCCCCGTGAAAAATCAGACCTTTCGCATGACGATGCTCTTTGACTTCTACGGCGAACTCCTCACCGAGCGGCAGAAGGAATTTTACGAGCTTTACTACGACGAGGACCTGTCCCTCTCCGAGATCGCCGAGAACTACGGCATCTCCCGTCAGGGCGTGCGCGACGTCATCGTCCGCGCCGAGGCGTACATGACCGAGATCGAGGATAAGACCGGGCTCGTCAAGCGCTTTATGCAGCGCACCCCCCACCTCGAGCGCATCGAGGCGGCGGCGGACGAGCTGCGCAGGCTCAATGACCGCCGGTATGAGGATTCCCGCATCGCAGAGCTCGTGACCGTGATCGAACAGGAGACCGCGGCACTCAAGGAGTAAGAAGGAGCATTTCATGGCATTTGAGGGCCTGAGCGAAAAGCTCAACAGCGTATTCAAGGGCCTGCGCGGCAAGGGCCGCCTGACCGAGGAGGATATCAAACTCGCGATGCGCGAGGTGCGCATGGCGCTGCTCGAGGCGGACGTGAGCTACAAGGTCGTCAAGGACTTTGTCGCCAGAGTCTCCGAGCGCGCCGTCGGCGCCGAGGTGCTTGACAGCCTCACCCCCGCCCAGCAGGTCATCAAGATCGTCAACGAGGAGCTGACGGCTCTGATGGGCGGCGCGAACGCGCGCCTGACCTTTGCCAACAACCCGCCGACGGTCGTGATGATGGTCGGCCTTCAGGGCGCGGGCAAGACGACGAACGTCGCCAAGCTCGCCGGCCTCCTGCGCCGGCAGGGCAAGCGTCCGCTGCTCGCCGCCTGCGACGTGTACCGTCCCGCGGCCATCACGCAGCTTCAGGTCGTCGGCGCACAGCTCGGCCTGCCCGTGTTCGAGATGGGGCAGATCGACCCCGTCACCATCGCGGTCGAAGCCGTCAAGTACGCGAAGGACCACGGCAACGACATCGTCTTCCTCGATACCGCCGGCCGCCTGCACATCGACGAGCAGCTCATGGACGAGCTCAAGCGCGTCAAGGCGGCGGTGAAGCCGAACGAGATATTGCTGGTCGTGGACGCCATGACCGGACAGGACGCCGTGAACGCCGCGACCGCGTTCGACGAAGCCCTCGGCATCGACGGCGTGGTGCTCACCAAGCTCGACGGCGACGCCCGCGGCGGCGCGGCGCTCTCCATCCGCGCGGCGACCGGAAAGCCCATCAAATACATCGGCACGGGCGAAAAGCTCGATATGCTCGAGCCCTTCCACCCCGACCGCATGGCCTCCCGCATCCTCGGCATGGGCGACGTGCTCAGCCTCATCGAAAAGGCGGAGCAGCACGTCGACGAGGAGAAGGCGAAGAAGCTCGAGGAAAAGCTCCGGAAGAACCGCTTCACCCTCACCGACTACTATGAACAGCTCGTGCAGCTGCGCGGCATGGGCGACCTCAGCCAGCTTGCCGAGATGATGCCCGGCGGCATGGGCAAGCAGTTAGCCGGCGCCGAGCTCGACCCCAAGGTCATGGCGCACACCGAGGCTATCATCCTCTCCATGACGCCGGAGGAGCGCGAGAACCCCAAGCTCCTCGGCGCGAGCCGCAAAAAGCGCGTCGCCGCCGGCTGCGGACTGGAGGTCGTGGACGTCAACCGCCTCTTAAAGCAGTTCGAGCTGATGCAGGACCTTGTCAAGCAGATGACCCGCGGCAAAATGCCCAAGGGGCTCGGCGGCTTCGGCGGCAAGGGCGGCATGAGCCGGATGCACGGCTTCGGCCGCAAAAAGCGCTTCAAATAATACCTCGTTGATTCATGCCAAGTGCATACGATCATACAACAAAAAACATATTTTTATTTCGGAGGAAAAAACACCATGGTCAAAATTCGTCTGCGCCGTATGGGCGCCAAGAAGGCTCCTTTCTATCGCGTCGTCGTCGCCGATTCCCGCTATCCCCGCGACGGCCGCTTCATCGAGGAGATTGGTACCTACAATCCCTGCGTGAGCCCCGCTGAGATCAAGATCGACGCCGAGCGCGCTCAAGAGTGGATCAAGACCGGCGCCCAGCCCACCGACACCGTCCGCGCGCTGCTCAAGAGAATCAACGCGATTTGATCCGCGGGGGACAACGCATGAAGGACTTGCTGCTCTACATCGCCAAAAATCTGGTCGAGCATCCGGATGAGGTCACGGTGACGGAGAAGCAGGGAACGGACGAGCTGACGTTGGAGCTGCACGTTGCGCCCGACGATATGGGCAAGGTGATTGGCCGTCAGGGCCGCATCGCCAAAGAGATCCGTACAGTCATCCGCTCCTATGCGCAGCGCACCGGAGAGAAGGTATCGGTCGATATTGTTGACTGAGAAAATGCACCCAAAGCCTTTGGCTTTCGGGTGCATTTTTTATCGCACGCGAAAAAATGCAGCGCACCGCGTTAAAAATTGCAGAAAGGTAGTGCAAAATCCGAAAGGCTGTGCTATAATGCAAATCACTTTTATTCGTTACTGAAAGAAAGGAGTCTTTCTTATGCGTATCGTTGTCAAGGTGGGCACCTCCACGCTCGCCTACCCCACGGGACGGCTGAACATTCAGCGGATGGAGCGGCTGTGCAAAACGCTCAGCGACCTGAAGAACGCGGGCCACGAGATCATCCTCGTTTCCTCCGGCGCCATTGCCATGGGCTTCGGCAAGCTCAACCTGTCCGAGCGCCCCAAGGATATGCCGGGCAAGCAGGCGTCCGCCGCGGTCGGCCAGTGCGAGCTGATGTACGTTTACGACAAGCTCTTCACCGAGTATAACCACATCGTCGGCCAGCTCCTCATCACCGCGCCGGACATCGCCGACGGCGGCAGCCGGAAGGAGAACTTCCACAATACGATGGACCGCCTGTTGGAGCTGGGCGCGCTGCCCGTCATCAACGAGAACGACACCGTCTCCACCGAGGAGATCGCCGTGGGCGACAACGACACGCTCTCCGCCATCGTCGCCGCCACCGTTTCTGCGGACCTGCTCGTGCTGCTCTCGGACATCGACGGCCTCTACGACGGCGACCCGCGCAAGAACCCCGGCGCGAAGCTCATCCCCACCGTGGAGACCATTGACGAGCGCATCATCGCCCTCGGCGGCGGCAGCGGCTCGAGCCTTGGCACGGGCGGCATGGCGACCAAGCTCTCGGCGGCGCAGATCGCCACCGGCGCGGGCTGCGAAATGGTCATCGCCAACGGCGAGAAGCCGGAGCTTTTGTATGATATCGTCGCGGGCAAGCCCATCGGCACCCGCTTCCTAGTCAAGAGGTGAAGAATATGACAACGCTGGAGCTTCTTCAAAAGACCCGCGCGGCGATGGGCAGCATCGCCGCTGCCGGCGCGGAGAAAAAGAACGCGCTGCTCCTCGCTATGGCGGACAGCCTGGAGGCGCACTGCGCGGAGATCCTCGCCGCGAACGCGGAGGACATGGCCGCCGCGCGCGGCCACATCACCGACGTCATGCTCGACCGGCTCAAGCTCGATGAAGGCCGCATCGCCGGCATGGCGAACGGCATCCGCGATACGGTAAAGCTCCCCGACCATACGGGCCGCGTCCTGAGCGAGGTCGTGCGCCCCAACGGCATCGTCATCGACAAGGTGCAGGTGCCGCTCGGCCTCGTCGCCATCATTTACGAGAGCCGCCCCAACGTCACCTCCGACGCTGCGGCGCTCGCCGTCAAGAGCGGCAACGTCTGTATGCTCCGCAGCGGAAAGGAGGCCTACCGCAGCGCCCGCGCCATCGTCGCGGCGCTCAAGGCGGGCGTTGCGCAGGCGGGCGGCGATCCCGACATCGTGAACATCGTTTCGGATACGAGCCACGCCTCCGCGCAGGAGCTGATGACAGCGAAGGGACTCGTCGATCTCCTGATCCCGCGCGGAGGCGCGGGCTTGATCCGCGCCTGCGTGGAGAACGCCACCGTCCCCTGCATCGAGACCGGAACCGGCATCTGCCACGTCTATGTGGACAGGGCCGCCGACCTTACGAAGGCGGTCAATATCATCGTTAACGCCAAGGCCAGCCGCCCCTCCGTCTGCAACGCGGAGGAGGTCTGCCTTGTCCATCGCGACATCGCGGCGCAGTTCCTGCCCCTGCTCAAAAAGGCCATCGTGGACGACCGCGCCGCCGCAGGACTGGTCCCCGTCGAGCTGCGGCTCGACTCCGCCGCCGCGCGGATCATTGACGGCACTCCCGCCGGGGAGCGCGACTTCGACACCGAATTTCTCGACTACATCCTCGCCGTCGGCGTGGTGGACAGCGTGGATGCCGCCATCGCGCACATCGCCGCGCACTCCACGCATCACAGCGACGGCATCGTGACCGAGGACGCCGCCGCGGCGAAGAAATTCACCGAGCAGGTGGACAGCGCGGCGGTCTACGTCAACGTCTCCACCCGCTTCACCGACGGCGGCGAGTTCGGCCTCGGCTGCGAGATGGGAATTTCCACGCAGAAGCTCCACGCACGCGGTCCCATGGGGCTCGACGAGCTGTGTACCTACAAATACGTCGTCCGCGGCGACGGACAGATCCGGTAAGGAGGGACGCTTGATGGCAAAGTATGAGGCCGGCTTCATCGGCGCCGGCAATATGGGCGGTGCGCTTGCGCTCGCTGCGGCGAAAAAGACCGGCGGCGAAAAAATAGCCGTGGCCTGCTCCACGCGGGAACGCTCTGAGGCCGCCGCGCAGCGGCTTGGCTGCACGGCGGAAACGCCGCAGCATATTCTTTCGGACAGCCGCTTCGTCTTTCTCGGCGTCAAGCCGCAGATGGTCGTCGGTGTGGTCGAGGGCCTGAAGGCGGATATCCTTGCCTCCGGGGGCATTTTCGTCTCCATGCTCGCGGGCGTGAGCCTTGAGAAGCTCGCGCTGCTGCTCGGCGCGGACAAGAAGATCATCCGCATCATGCCGAATACGCCCTGCGCCGTGGGGCAGGGGCTGATCCTTTACGCGGCGAACGGCCGCGTGAGCGAGGACGAGCTGTGCGCCTTCCGCGAGCTGATGGCGCCCGCCGGCCTGCTCGATGAGCTGAGCGAGCACCTAATCGACGCGGCGAGCGCCGTCTCCGGCTGCGGCCCCGCCTACGCCTATCTGTTTCTCGAGGCGCTTGCGGACGGCGGCGTGAAGAACGGCCTGCCCCGCGCCAAGGCGCAGCGCTATGCCGCGCAGATGCTGCTCGGCAGCGCCGAAATGGTGCTCCGCACCGGCCGGCACCCGGGACAGCTCAAGGACGAGGTGTGCAGCCCCGGCGGCAGCACCATCGCGGGCGTCGCCGCGCTGGAGCGGAACGGCCTGCGCAGCGCGTGCATCGAAGCGGTGGACGCCGCCGTGGAAAAAACCAAGCAGCTCGGATAAAAAAGCTGAAGAAACGGTCGAAACGCAGCAATGTCACGTTTTGACGAGCCAAGCGGCGATCCTCACGGACCGCCGCTTTTTTCTGCTTGACAACCGGACCGCTCCATGCTACTATATCGGTAGCCGATATATCGGCAACCGATAAAAACGGGGGGAGGGGAAAGCGTATGAGCACCGCTGCACTGACCGAAGCGGTCTTTTATATCCTGCTCTCGCTCGACGCGCCGCTGCACGGCTACGGCATCATGCAGAACGTCGAGCGCCTGAGCGGCGGGCGTGTGCGCCTTGCCGCCGGCACGCTCTACGGCGCGCTCACCACGCTCACCGAGCGCGGCTGGATTGAGGCGGTGGGCGAGGACGAGGGGCGCAAAAAGGAATACCGCATCACCCCCGAGGGGCGCGCCGCCGTGCGCGCGGAGCTTGCCCGATTACAGGAGCTGACCGCCAACGGCGAGGCCCTGACAAGGAACTGGACGTGACGGAAAGGAGAGAGGAATGCGAAAGCAGAAGCTTTGCGTTATATGGATCTGGTACCTGCTGTTTGACAATGCGCGGTTTCAGCGCTGGCTCGCGCGGCACCGCCGGCGCGGTTGGGAGCTCGCGAACGTCGGCTGTATCTTTTTCCGCTTTGAGCGCAGCGACGGCACGCGCTACCGCTATTATATGCAGATGATGAAGGACGACCCGGATACGGAGCGGGGACGGACCTATCTCGCGGGCGTGGAGGAGCTGGGCGTGACCTGCCTGGGATGCTTTTGGCATCGTGCGTTCTTCTGCTGGGAGGACGACGGCAGACCGGTAGAGATGTTTTCCGACCTTGCGTCGAGGGCGCTGGAGGCGAAGTGCGTGCGCAATGCGCAGCTGGCTGCGGCGCTGTGGTGTGCGGTCAATGCCGCGCTGATGCTTTTCGGGGCATGGCTTGAGTTCGATGCGGCGAGGGGCTTCGACGAGATCTATGCCGACTTGATCGCCGCAGGCGCGCCGAGCGTTTTGGAGGCGTGGGCGGCGAAGATCGCGGTGTACGCCATCGCCGGCGTTTTGTGGCTCGGCCTTACCGTGTGGGGCGTGCTCGCAGCTGTGCGCACGCACCGGAAATGGCGCGCTCTCCAAAACGAGCAGCTCATCCACGAATAGACCTGCCGAGAAAGGAGACGACGATGAACGATGTGAAAAAGACCTGGTGCGGACCGGTCTATACGCTTGATCCGGAAAAAATGGAGCGGCAGTTCAACCGGCTCTCCGCCGAGGGCTGGCAGCTCGAGGGCACCGGCTGGCTCTCCTTCCGTTACCGCCGCGGCGAGCCGAACGAGTACCGCTACCGCGTGCAGTACCTCTACGAGTCCCGCGACGGTCAGAAGGACGACTATGTGCGCGGCCTCGCTGAGCTGGGCGTCGAGCTGGTCATGGACATCGGGAGCTTTCTCATCCTGCGCAGACGGAACGACGGCACGCCGTTCGAGCTTTTCTCCGACCTCGACTCGCAGATCACGAGCGAGAAGCGCTATTTCCGAACGCGCTGTGCCCTCGCGGCGGCCCGGCTGCTTCTTGCGGGGCTGTGCCTGTACTATGCGGTGGACTGGTATCGGCTTGCACTTGCCTTCCATGCGGACTGGATGGAAAAAAGCGGGAGCGGCTTTCTGCAATTTTGGGCGGAGCGCATCATCGCAGAAGGGATTCTGGGATCGCTGTGGCTTATCATCGGGAGCTTTGCCCTCCTACAGGCGCACCGCTCCGCGAAGCGGCTCCGCAGGCTGCGGCAGGCGCGGCTTATCGAAGAATGAAAGAAGCGCGGCTCCCGGGAGCCGCGCTTCTTTATGCGGTTTTTACAGGATAAGCATGAGAGAATGTCGGGGCGTGAACGGCAAAAACGGGTTGCCTTTTCGGGAAAAAAGACTATAATAGGCTATCGGTGCGCTACAAGTGTAGTGCATTCTGCATAAAAGAAAGGACGCCGCGCCCATGTACGCTTTGCTCAATGTTGCCTTTGCCCTGCTCGCGGGGCTTCTAATGACCCGCATCTTCTCCCGCTGGCGCCTGCCCGACGTGACCGCCTTTCTGGTCGCGGGCGTGCTGATCGGACCGTTCTGCCTCGGTCGGCTCGGCATCACGGGCGTCGGCTTCGCCACCTATGAGGACGTCGCCGCGCTCGGCACGATCTCCGACGTGGCGATGGGCTTCATCGCCTTCGCCATCGGCAACGAGTTTCGACTGGAGGATCTGCGCAAAACAGGCCGTCAAGCCTTCATCATCGGCGTCGTGCAGGCGCTCGTCGCCGCCGCGCTGGTGGATCTCGCCCTGCTCGGTTTCCACTTCCTGCGCCCCGATATCCTCACCGCGCCGGCCGCCATCACGCTCGGCGCGATCGCCACGGCGACGGCCCCCGCCGCCACGCTGATGGTCGTGCGTCAGTACAAGGCCAAGGGCCCGCTCACGAGCCTGCTGCTGCCCATCGTCGCGCTGGACGACGCGGTGGGTCTGGTGGTGTTCGCGGTCAGCTTCGGCATCGCCAAGGCGATGATCAGCGGCGCGCTGAGCATCGTTTCCGTGCTCGTCAACCCGCTCATCGAGATCGTGCTCTCCCTGCTGCTCGGAATGCTCGCGGGCGCGGTCCTCACGCGGCTCGAGGCCGTGTTCCATTCCAACCGCAACCGAATGTCCATGACCATCGCGTTCGTGTTCCTCACGGTCGCGCTCGCGGCGCTGGAGTGGCGCGTCGGCGAGGTCGTCATCGGCTTCTCGCCGCTGCTCGTGTGCATGATGCTCGGCACGGTGTTCTGCAACATCTGCCCGCTCTCCGAGGACCTGATGGACCGCGCGGACGACTGGTCGGCGCCGCTGCTAGCGGTGTTCTTCGTCATCAGCGGCGCGGAGCTGCGGCTGGAGGTGTTCGGTGAGCTGACGATGGTGCTCATCGGCGTCGTTTATATCATCTTCCGCAGCACGGGCAAATACTTTGGCGCACGCTGGTCGGCCAAGGCGGTCGGCTGCGATGAAAAGACGGTCAGGTACCTCGGCATCACGCTGCTGCCGCAGGCGGGCGTGGCGCTGGGGATGTGCGTGAGCGCGCAGGCGCTCGGCGAGGAGAACGGCCTGCTCGTGCGCAGCATCGTGCTCTTCTCCGTGCTCATCTACGAGCTGATCGGCCCGCTGCTGACGAAGGAGGCACTGACCGCCGCGGGCGAGATCACCGCCAAGCCCAAAGAGGTGCTCGAGCGCCGCGCCAGGGCGCTCGCCGAGGCGGAGCCAAAGGAGTTCCTCGAGGAGCGCGGGGCGAAGAAGCAGAAAAAACAGGACTTATGAGAAAAAAGGAGACGAAAGCCGCGGCCATGTCATCAAGCTAAGCTTACATTCAGCCGTTGGTGGATAGAAAATGAGCTTTCTATTCCTTAACGGCTGTATTGCTTTTGGATGCACTATATTTAGCTATCTTCATTTTCCTGAGTTCTTTTGAATTTGCACAATGTGCATAGCCGGTTTCCTTGCCGAACTTTATATGATTCTAATATCGCGAGCATTATAATCTTTCATATCATTTTCCGTCGAAAAATGATATACTGATAGCCATAATAATCGCGATATTTGCAAGCGCTTTTACGAGGTGGGATAAATCCAAAAATTGAGGAGGACAGGCACATGAGGAAAAGAGAGAAATTTAATGCTTTTGTTACAGATGCTGGGAAAAATGCAAAAAACCTGCTGAACAAAGCTATTCAAGTTGCAGACCAAACGGGCGACGGTAAATTCGATCTTACTGATGTCACGGTCATTGCAGAAGGCATAGGAAACACAGTGAAAAAGGGAACGCAGGAAATTAAAGCGCGTACCGATGAAAAATCATGGCAGTTGGAGTTAAGATCCTTGCAGCCGATTTTTCCAACACAAGTGGAGTGTGCGGTTTCATTGGATGATGCCGACTTCTTGATGCCGAAATTTATACGAATCGTAGAGCGTGATAAAAAACGGATGGAAAGTTCTGCTTGCCAAGGTTCTATTGGTTATGGCTCCGACCAAAAAGGACTTCATATTGTAAATATTTTTCGTGATTCAGTTGAAGCATTCGGCCTAACTTTCTATCCAGACTGTGACAGCGAGTTTTACTACATGGATCCCAGCGACCGAGACAGTTATATCGCTTTAGATGAATATTTTAGTTACTTAAAAATCGCACGTGTGAATGAATTGAAAAAAATCGCACAAGACCTCGGTGCAAAACATTTCAAAGTAACTTATAAGGAGAAATGTGTTTCTTTTACAGAGAAAAAGGTAAAGACAAAAGGAAAAGTGCCAATTGCAACGCTTGAAAACGAGCATAAGTCTCGTCAGGAGCAATATACTGCAATCGATGTTGTTGCAGAAATGGCCTTTCCCGGACACACGCCGGTAAAGCCACAGCTAAGGTATCTGCAAAGAGATAAGAATATTCAAACGCTCATAGCAATGAGAATGGATGAAAAATCGCCACTTCTTCAAGAACATTTTGAACTGGAGATGTGCAATTCCTCTGGCATGAAACTGGACGATGCTGTGAAAATTGATGCTATATTGAAAGGGCTAAAGTATATCGGAAACGCAACTGTCGCAAGCGAAGTAAAAAACGAAGCAAGACGATATTTAGAGTATGATATAGAATTTTGATCGAAAAATAAACACCCTATCAAAATAAACAACGAAAAGCACCCAGCTCAACAAAGTGAGGTGGGTGCTTTTTCGCAATCGCTTAAAGACTTAATGACATTGGGCAGCCGCAGCTTTTGTCTCCTTTTCCGTTCAGTCAAATTCCAGCGCGTGTTTGCCCTGCGGCAGCACCTCGCCGACAATGGCGCTCCACGGCGCGAAGGCGTGGAGCTTTTCGAGCAGCTCCTCCGCGTCCGCGCGGGGAAGCGACACGAGCAGTCCGCCCGAGGTCTGCGGGTCGGCGGCAAGGTCGAGCCTTGCGCGCTGTGCGCCATCGAGCACGCGCAGGTGCGGCTTCACATAGTCGCGGTTGCGGTACGCGCCGCCCGGCACGATGCCCATGTCCGCCAGCTCCTCCGCCTGCGGCAGCAGCGGCAGCGCCGCGCCGTGCAGACGGACGGTGACGCCCGAGCCGTTTGCCATCTCGTAGCTGTGTCCGAGCAGACCGAAGCCGGTCACGTCGGTGCAGGCGTGGACATTGCTGACCTCGCGCACGGCCTGCGCGGCTTTCGCGTTGAGCGCCGCCATGCTTGCATACGCCGCGTCGCGGGCGCTGCCGTCCGCAAGCCTCGCCTTGAGCGCGGTGGTGATGACGCCGACGCCGAGCGCCTTGGTCAGCACGAGCACGTCGCCCGGCCGCGCGCCGATGTTCTTGAGGATGTGCTGTGGGTGGACGAAGCCGGTGACGCACAGGCCGTACTTCGGCTCGTCGTCCTGAATGGTGTGCCCGCCGGCGATGACGCAGCCGGCCTCCACGGCCTTGTCGTGCCCGCCCTCCAGTATGGCGCGGACCGTATCGAGCGGAAGGCAGCTCGGCACGCAGAGCAGGTTCATCGCCAGCTTCGGCACGCCGCCCATGGCGTACACGTCCGACAGCGCGTTCGCCGCAGCGATCTGACCGAAGAGGTAGGGGTCGTCCACGATGGGTGTGAAGAAGTCCACCGTTTCGATCACGGCTACGTCGTCCGACACGCTGTAAACACAGGCGTCGTCGCTGCTGTCGTAGCCCACCAGCAGCCGCGGGTCAAACACATTGGGCAGACCCTCTAAAATTTTCGACAGGGCACCCGGCCCCAGCTTTGCCGCTCAACCGGCGGCGGAGGTCATTTGCGTGAGCCGAAGCTCGCGGTTCTGATCCATTGCCGTATGCCTCCCTTCTGTGGTGAAATGGTAAAGTCACACGGACGCCTTGACCTGCCTGCGCACCAGCTCGGCAAAGGTACGGGCCGGGTCGCTTAGGGCGCTTTTCCGGCGTCGGGCCATGTAGATGCTGCGCCGCACAGGCGTTTCGTCCAGCTCGAAGGATAAGAGCCGTCCCGCCGCGACGGCCTCCTGCACCGCGAGCGCGGAGAGGATGGACACGCCTGTGCCCTCCGCGACCAACCGCTGCAGCACGGTGGGGTCGGAGACATAGGCCACGGTGCGGATGACCTGCGGGTCGAGGCGGATCTCGCTGAGATAGTTGTCGATGACCTTCTGCGTGCCGCTCCCGCGCTCACGGAAAAGAAACGGCTCGCGGAACAGCTCGCGCCCGAGCGTGCCCTGCGCTTTCAGCGCCGCAAAGCGCGGCGTGTTCGGCGTGATGAGCACCAGACGGTCCTCGGCGATGGGCTCATAGATGAGGTCCTGCCGGTCGTCGGCGCTGCCGACGAAGCCGAGATGGATGTCGCCGTTGAGCAGAAGCTGCTGCACTGCGGCGCTGTCGCCGCAGAGGAGCGTGCAGCGGCAGGCGGGATTCTCCCGGACAAAGCGCGCCATGTAGCCCGGCAGAAGGCTCTGCGCCGGCACGGTGGAGGCGCCGAGCGCCAGCTCGAGCGCGCTGTCGACCGCGACGTCGAGCAGCAGGGCGCTGCATCGGCCGAGGATGTCCTGCGCGTAGCGGTAGACGCGCTTGCCCTCAAGCGTGAGCGTCAGCCGCCGCTTGGACTCGCGGTGAAAGAGCTTGAGATGCAGCAGCTCCTCCAGCGCGCGGACGTTGTCGCTCACCGTGGACTGGGCAAGGTAGAGCTTTTCCGCGGCGGCGGTGAAGCTGCCGGCGTCCACGACGGCGGAAAAGATCTCAAGCTGACGGAGATTCAGACGTTCCATCGCACGGCTCCCTTCTGTGACTTTCTAATGCCATTGTAGAGAGTGCGGCGTGGTTTGTCAAATGCTTTCACGGAAAATTCGGCGTTTTCCATCGGAAAAAGCGATGAAAAAAGTCGGACGGTCGGAAAAAGCCGTTTTCAAACCGCGCACGGTGTGCTATGATGGTCGGGAAACAACGGACAGGAGGTGTGCGCATGATCTATCTCGACAACGCCGCGACCACGCTTCGCAAGCCGCCGCAGGTCATCGACGCGGTGGCGCGCGCGATGGGGAGCTTCGGCAACAGCGCTCGCGGCACGCACGAGGGTGCGCTGACCGCCTCGCGCACGATCTACGACACGCGCTGCAAGCTCGCGGCGCTCTTCGGCTGCCCGCGGCCCGACCATGTGGCCTTCACCGCCAACTCGACCGAGGCGCTGAACATCGCCCTCCACGGCCTTATCCGCGCGGGCGACCATGTGATCTCCACCGATTTGGAGCACAACTCCGTGCTCCGCCCGCTCTACCGCCTGCGCGACGAGCGCGGCGTGACGCTGGACTTCGTTCCCGCGGATCGGCAGGGGCGCATCGACTGCGCGGACCTTGAGCGACTGCTCCGTCCCGAGACCCGCGCCATCGTCTGCACCCACGCCTCGAACCTGACGGGCGACGCGGTGGACCTTGCCCGCGTGGGTGAGTTTGCGCACGCGCACGGCGTGCTGTTTGTGGTGGATGCCTCACAGAGCGCGGGCGTGCTGCCCATCGACATGGAGCGGATGCACATCGACGTGCTCTGCTTCACCGGCCATAAATCCCTCATGGGGCCGCAGGGAACGGGCGGGCTGTGCCTGCGCGGCGACCCGGACATCCTGCCGTGGAAGGTCGGCGGGACGGGCGTGCAGACCTTCTCCGAGCGCCAGCCCGAGCAGCTGCCCGTGCGGCTCGAGGCGGGAACGCTCAACGGCCACGGCATCGCCGGACTGGACGCGGCGCTGGACTTTATTGCGGCGACCGGCATGGAGACCATCCGCGCGCACGAGACGTCGCTCATGCGCCGCTTCTATGAGGGCGTGCGGGGCATCCCCGGCGTGACCGTCTACGGCGACTTCACGCGCGAGCGCACGGCGGTCGTCGCGCTGAACATCGAGGAGCTGGACTCCGGCGAGGTCGCCGACGCGCTTGCGGAGGACTACGGCATCGCCACGCGCTCGGGCGCACACTGCGCGCCGCGGCTGCACCGCGCACTCGGCACGGAGGGGCAGGGCGCGGTGCGCTTCAGCTTCGGCTGGTACAACACCGAGGAGGAGACCGACGCGGCCATCCGCGCGGTGGAGGAGCTGGCGCGATGAGAGAGAGAAGGACATGGCTGGTCGTGACCTTTCACACCACCGCCGCCGCCATCGGCATGGAAAGGCTCTGTACGGCGCACGGCCTTGCGGGGCGGCTCATTCCGGTGCCGCGCGCGCTGACCGCGGACTGCGGCATGGCGTGGCGCGCCGAGCCGGACAGGCGCGCCGCGCTCGAGGCGCTCGCCGCCGGCGAGGGGCTGGAGGTCGAGGGCTTTTACGAGCTGATACTGTGAAAAAAGATCCATAGGAAAGAGGATGGTAATATCATCGGAAAAACCGATGATATTACCGTTTTCTTCGGATAAATCCATTTGCCATTTTTTGACGGAGACTTTATACTGTGTTCATCAATATCTTTCTCAAAGAATAACGAGAGAGAAAGAACAAGGAGTGGAGAGAAAATGAAAAAGATCCATTGGGGCGTCGTCCTCGCGGGCGTGGCCGTCGGCCTTGCCGCCCTCATTCTCACGGCGATGGGCAACCCCGCCAACATGGGCTTCTGCATCGCCTGCTTCCTGCGCGACACTGCGGGCGCCTGCGGCCTGCACAGCGCCGCCAAGGTGCAGTACGTCCGCCCGGAGATCATCGGCCTCGTGCTCGGCGCGTTCCTCATGAGCGTGGCGGGCAAGGAGTTCAAGGCCCGCGCCGGCTCGTCGCCCGCGCTGCGCTTCGTCATCGGCGCGTTCGTCGTCATCGGCGCGCTCGCCTTCCTCGGCTGCCCGCTGCGCATGGTGCTCCGTCTCGGCGGCGGCGACCTGAACGCGCTCGTCGGCCTCGCCGGCTTCTTGATCGGCATCCTCATTGGCATCGCCTGCCTCAAGCGCGGCTTCACGCTCAAGCGCTCCTACGAGGTCAGCACCTCCGAGGGCAGCGTGCTGCCGACCGTGATGGCAGCGCTTTTGATCCTCGTGCTGACCGTGCCCTCGCTGTTCAAGGCGTCCGAGGCCGGCCCTGGCTCCATGCACGCGCCGTTCTGGATCGCGCTGCTCGTCGCGCTCGTGGTCGGCGCGCTGGCGCAGAAGAGCCGTCTTTGCATGGTCGGCGGTCTGCGCGACGCCGTGATGCTGGGGGACTTCCACCTGCTCTACGGCTTCGCGGCGATTTTTGTTGTTACGCTCATCGGCAACCTTGCCATGAATAGGTTTAACCTCGGCTTTACGATGCAGCCCATCGCCCACAGCGCCCACGTCTGGAACCTGCTGGGCATGGTGCTCGTCGGCTGGGGCAGCGTGCTGCTCGGCGGCTGCCCGCTGCGTCAGCTCATTCTGGCGGCGCAGGGCAACGGCGACAGCGCCGTGACCGTGTTCGGCATGATCGTCGGCGCGGCTCTCGCGCACAACTTCGGCCTCGCCGGCAACCCCGACAGCAAGAACGAGGACGGTCAGCTCGTGGTCGGCGGCATCTCCACTGCGGGCAAGATCGCCGTGATCGCCGGTCTTGTCGTGCTGCTGGTGATCGCCCTGTGGAATATGCCCAAAAAGGAGGCGGCAAAATGATCGACGCAAGAGGCTATTCCTGCCCCATGCCCGTGGTGATGGTGCAGAACGAGGTCAAGAAGAACGCGCCCGATACGCTCGAGGTGCTGGTGGACAGCCAGACCTGCGTGGAAAATGTGACCCGCTTCGGCGAGAAGCAGGGCTACACCGTGTCCTGCGCGAGCGAGGGCGGGGACTTCCGCCTGACGCTCAGGAAGTGAAAAAGGTGAGGGGAAGGTCGAAGACCTTCCCCTCGTTTTTTATTTTTCTTTCGGTGCGAGCACCGCGAGCAGCAGCCAGAGGTAGACGCCCGTGATGCAGCAGGCGACGGAGAAAAACGTCATTACCGCGTAGCAGAGCAGCGCCGCGCCCGCGACCGCACAGCGGTCGCTTTCCGCATGGCGGTACGCGCGCCGAAGCGCGAGCGCAAACAGCGCGAGGAACGCGAGCAGCGCCAACGCGCCCTGATCGACGAGAACGCCGAGGTACTCGTTGTGTGCGCTCGTGACGGCGAAGTAGGTGGTCTCGCCGCCGCGCTGCCAGTAGAACGGCGGAACGTCGCGCAGGTACAGCGTCCCGCAGCCGCCGCCGAGCAGCGGGCGCTCCGCGATGAGCGGCAGGAGGGAGCGCCAGATGAGGAGCCGCGATGAGCCGAAGGTCAGATCGACCTCGCCGTGCAGCAGCCGGTGCAGCTCGGAGAGCGTGCCGCCGTCGCCGGGGAAGAACCATATTAGGGCGAGCGCCGCCGCGGTGAGCAGGAGCGTCAGCGCCCACATCGCCCGCCGCCGTCGCGGGAACAGCAGCGGCAGCCCCAGCACCGCCGTGACCGTGAGACCGAGCAGCGCGGCGGCGACGCGCAGCTGCCAGAGCGTCCACACCGTCAGCGCGAGCGGCGCGAGCAGCCATTTGGACCAGCCGCGCACGAGCGCCGCCGCCATCGCCGCGGCGCAGAGCGCGAGGAGGAAGGCGGTGAAGTCGATGTTGCCGGCGGCGCCGGCATAGAAGCCGGAGTAGGCGACGTCGCCGTCGAAGTAGTTCAGCCCCGTGGGGTAGAGCCAAAGGGGATTCCGTCCCGTAAGCTGGACGAGCACGAGAAGATCGCACAGCGCGGCGGAGGCCGCCGCAGCATAGAGCAGCCGACGGTCAGGCCGCAGATGCCGCGCGAGGAGCAGAAAGACGGCAGCGTAGAGCGCGGCGGTCAGAAGCCCGTCCCGGCGCGTGCCGCCGAGCAGCACCGCCGTGCCGTAGGACGAGAGCGCCGCGCTGAGCGCGGTGAGCGCGAGATACGCGAGCGCGGCAAGGCACATCGGCTCGCGCCAGCGGACGGCCCTCCACGCGCCGAGGACCGTCATCGCGAGGACATAGCCGAGCGAGAGCAGAAGAAAGACGTGGTACTTGCCCTCCATCATGCGCTCGTAGCCGCCGGGAGGAAGAAAGAGCGCGTAGACCGTGAGCAGGGCAAGGGCATAGAGATAGGATATGCGTCTGCACAGCGCCATGACGTTTGCCCTCCTTCCGAAACGTTTTCTTCAGTATAAAATTTTGGGAACTTTTTGTCAATTTTTTGCGTCTAAGCCATCAAACGCTTGACATAATGCGTTCAGGTTCGGTACAATAAGAACACAAAGAGAACATAAGGAGGGCTTTTCCATGGAAGGTCGTCGTGTGAATCACAGTGCGCCAAAGCGCAATCCGCTGTATGTGATGTTTTTATGCCTGGTCGCGGCGGTGTTCGTGCTGCTGATCGTGGTGATCGTGCTGGGCGCGAAGCTCGGCGCGGCGCAGAAGGCGGCGAAAGGCGCCGAGACGCAGATCGAAGAGCTGCAGGAGCAGGTCAAGAAGCTGGAGGAGGAAAAGAAGGCTGCGGAGGATGCCGCGAATGAGCCGGATGAAAAGCTCCCCGGCGAGGATACGCCCGCAGTCGATTCGAACGAGACGAAGGAGCCGGATACGAGCGTGAGCGACAGCAAGAGGAAGGTCGGCTGGCTGGACCTCACGGGTCACAGCGAGGTCACGGTGCTGCCCGAGAAGGTGTTCAATGAATATGCGTCTTACTACACCACCGCCGGTGTGAATCTGCGCAGCGGTCCGAGCACGAGCTACGGTAAGGTGGAGCTTGTCGACCGGGGCACGAAGATCAAGGCTGCGGCGAAGGAGGGCAACTGGACCTTCGTTTCCGTCGGCAGCAAGTTCGGCTGGATCAGCTCGGATTATCTTTCCACCAAGCCGCCGGTCGAGGTGACCTCCGGCAGCTTGAGCCGCACCTAAAGAGAAGAGAAAAAAAGCGTTCCGCGATGCGGAACGCTTTTTTGCGTCAGATCTTGCCGCAGCCGCCCTTGCCGCTCAGCGAGCAGGAGGACTGAAAGCCGCAGGCATTGCATTTGTTGTTCGGGTCGCGGGCGACCGCGCCGCCCAAAAAGGCGAGCGCCGCTTCCTCCGGTGTGCCGGAGAAGGTGGGGAAGAGCAGGATGCCTGCAGCGGCGGTCTCGAGCCGCTCGTCTCCGGGCAGTGCGCCGCAGACGAGCGCGTCCACGCCGTAGTGCTCGAGCTGGGCGACTGCGGCAGCGGCGCCCTCGCCCGCGCGGGGGACGAAGAAGCGGCGGACGATGCGGCCGTGATCGTCCTCAAAAAACTCGAAGCCCTCGATGCCGGACAGGGTCTCGGCGGTCCGGTCGTTGGATACGGGAACGGCGATGCGCATGGCGGGAGTCCTCCTTTATCGTTTGAACTGCTCGGCGGCGTGAATGCAGCGCAGAAGATCGTCGAGCGTGTGGGTGTAGTCAATGTGGCTGCGGGCCTTGGCCTCGTCGCGCGGGACGGCCAGGCGGTTGATGCTGAAAATGGCGCTGACGCCGGCGTCGTAGGCCCCGTAGGCGTCGTCGCCCACATCGCCGACGATGGCAAAAACGGGCACGCCCCGCGCGTGAGCGCGGCGCGCCACGCCGCCCACGACCTTGCCGTGGGTGCTCTGTGCGTCGATGCGGCCCTCGCCGGTGATGACGAGGTCGGCGTCCGTGAGCAGGGCGTCGAAGCCCACCACGTCGAGCACGACCTCGATGCCGCAGCGCAGCTCCGCGCCCAGCAGGGCGACGCAGCCCGCGCCGAACGCGCCCGCCGCGCCGGCTCCGGGGAGCATGGCGACCGAGGCGTTCAGCTCGCGGCGGAAGGTCTCGTCCAGCGCGCGAAGCTGACGGTCGAGCTCAAGCACGTCTGCCTCGTCCGCGCCCTTCTGCGGCGCGAAAATGTGCGCCGCGCCGCTGTGACCGTGCATGGGGTTGGTGATGTCGCACATGGCAATCACACGCACGCCGCGCAGCCTTTCGCGCGCGGCGGAGGCGTCGATATGCGCGACGCGGTCGAGCGTCGCGCCGACGGGAACGAAGGGCCTGCCGCCCTCGTCCGTGAAGCGGACGCCCAGTGCTGCGGCGCAGCCGCAGCCGCCGTCGTTCGTGGCGCTGCCGCCAAGACCAAGCACGATGCGTCGTGCGCCGCGCGCGAGCGCGTCGGCGATGAGCTGTCCGACGCCGTAGGTCGTAGTGACGCAGGGGTTTTTGCGCCCCGCGACGAGGGGGAGCCCCGCTGCCGCAGCCATCTCGATGACCGCCGTGCCGTCCGGCAGCAGGCCGTAGGCCGCGTCGATCGGTTCGCCGTAGGGATCCTGCACGCCGGAGACGAGCACGCGCTCGCCGCCGCAGGAGGCGAGAAAGCAGTCCACCGTCCCCTCGCCGCCGTCTGCCACGCTCAGCGCACGGACCTCGCAGGCAGGGAAGAAGAGCGGGATGCGCTCGCGCGCGATGACGCAGATGTCGCGGCTCGGCAGCGAGCCCTTGAAGGAATCGGAGATCACGATGCACTTTTTCATGCCCTTTGCCTCCTGTGCGGGTGTTTTTCCTATAGTATACGCAGGCCGCGCGCAGGATGCAAGTCCTTTCCGCCGCGGCGGCGGGAGACGGAGAACTGTGCTTTGACATAGTGCACAAAATAAAGCGATGAAATTGTGCGGATTTGCAGATATTTACCTCTTGACTTTAAAGCTTTAAAGGAATATACTCCGAACATCAAATGAGTTTGCCCCACGGGGCGGACGGAAGGGAGATCCGCAATGCTGAGCCGCTGCTACTTTTTTATTTTCGCGTCCCGCTTTGCGGGTCGCTACTTTGGTACGCCTTCCCGGAGCCGCCGATGAGAAGAAAACGCATTTGCAAAGGATTGTAAGCAAAGCGGTTTCGTCCGATGGGCGGGACCGCTCTTTAATTT
>DJRC01000059.1 GCA_002437735.1 Oscillospiraceae bacterium UBA6370
AAATATATAGTAACAGGAGGTGCACAATGATCCGCTGTGCATTCTGTGATAGTGCCATGGTAGCGCTTGAGATCAACGGGACAAATGCTCATGTCTGCCCCCTCTGCGGCGCTGTATTTGCCCGCCGGCACGGAAACACCTATTCCCTCATTGCTGATCTGAAAGGTGCTCAGGGCGTCAAGGAGCTGCTGCACTCTATGCGGCCGCACGATCCCCTGCACCGCAACATTCTCAGCGCATAAAAAGATCCTGCCCTCTGCCGGGCGTGTTCCCGGCACGCTCAGTTAGTCTCCTTTCTTATTGCCGGCACCGCAGTGGATTACCCTCCCGGCTGCGGCGTCCGGCAGAGGGCAGGCGTCCTTATTACGCAAGAAAGGAGGAAGACCCATGAAAGATCTTGTTCAGAAGTCCGTTCTGGATATGGCTCGCGGTGCATTTAAGGAAGTTACCGATTACGAGGTGACCAAAGCGATCGGCAACATTATGGATCCGAACACATCGGCAACCGCACCACGCAAAATCACCGTCACCCTTACGCTCAAGCCGGACGATACGCGCCAGAACATCGCTGTGAGCTATGTGGTCAAGTCTACGTTGGCACCCACCAATCCCGTCACCACGTCTCTCTATGTCGTCGATGAGGAATCCATCGTCGAAATGGTCCCGCAGATCCCCGGGCAGTTGGCAGTTGATGCCGGCGAGCAGGAAGCTCCGCCCATGCTCAAGCTCATTCACACCGCTTAGTTTTAAGAAAGGAAGTACATCCCCATGCTCAAAGAAGCCATTCAGTATGTGCTCGAGAATATGCGCCCGGAGGCTCAGAACCTCGGCGCTCGCGCGTATATCATCACCTCGAAGGGCGCACAGGAGGTCATTGAGACTCCCATCGCGCCGGACACCGTTCCCCTGCACAGCCTCGATTCCATCGTGAAGATGATCCGCACCGAGGCCATCCATCTGGCGGATGCCAACACTCCCGCACTTTTCGTCAACATCCCTTCGCCTACCAATGTCGTTTGCTTCTCTCAGCCTGACTACGAGCAGCGCTGCCACCGCACGGTCTTCTATTCGGCCGACGCGACCGATGTTCCCGGCTGGGACGCGAAGGTCACGCTTGGCTTTGAGGAAGCGCAGATCGCGCTGCGTACCCGCTTCCAGGAGACGCCGGACTCGCTCTATGCGATGAAACTCGTCAATGATATCTCCCTCGGCGCCAAGGTCATCTACAACGACAACGGCGTCGCCGCCACCGTGACCACACAGAAGGGCGTCGCGCTCCAGACCAATGAGGCGATCCGTCCCATCGTCAAGCTCCGCCCATACCGCACCTTCCAGGAGGTCGAGCAGCCGGAGAGCACCTTCCTCATCCGTATCAGCGACCGCGGTATTTCGTTCATCGAGGCTGATGGCGGTATGTGGCGCCTGACCGCCCGCAACACCATCAAGACGTTCCTCGAGGAAAATCTCGCTGCCGAGATCGAGAGCGGCAAGGTCATCGTCGCCCTGTGAGCAAAAAACCCCCTGCAGGTCTTGCACACCTGCAGGGGAACGATTGGCACCATACCAATCCTTAGTTGCGCCCTATTGTAAGGGCAGAAAGCGAGTTTGTCAATGAAAACGACCAAAATTGTAATCAAAAATCTGTTTGGGATCAAGGAGACCGAGCTCGACGGCCGCTCCGTGGAGATCTCCGGCCCGAAAGGAAGCGGCAAAACTTCCGTTCTTGATTCCATCCGCTACGCCCTCACCAACCGCTCAGATCGTGATTATATCGTGCATCGGGGCGCCGATGAGGGCGAGATCATCATTGAGACCGATACCGGCCTCTCCATCGACCGTAAGGCTCTGCCCGCCAAGTCTGCCGGCACGGTCAAGGTGCGCGACGGTTCGCTCCTTCAGACGCGCCCGGCAGAGTTCCTTTCGCAGATCTTCACGCCGCTGCAGCTGAACCCCGTCGAGTTCACACAGCTCTCCCGCCAGGAAAAGAACCGTGTCATTCTCAATCTCATTGAATTTGCGTGGGATACCAACTGGATCCGCGAGCAGTTCGGTGAGATCCCGCAGGGCGTGGATTATTCCAAGCATATCCTCGAGGTCCTGCACGACATTCAGGCGGAAAACGGCGTCTATTTCCAATCCCGCCAGAATATCAACCGCGACATCCGCAACAAGCAGGCATTTGTTTCCGACATCGCAAAGGACATTCCCTCCGGCTACGATTTCGACCATTGGAATACATATCCCATCGGCGAGAAGTACCGCGAGTTGGAGAGCCTGAAGGAGCAGAACAATGTGATCGAGCGCGCCAAAGCGTTCCGGAACAGTCACGAGGCGAAGCTCCGCGGACTGGAGGGGCAGCGCGATCTTGACATTGCGGCCATCGACCGCAAGACCTCTGAGGACCGTACCCGTCTCACCACGGATATCGAGCGCCTGAAGGCGGAGATCCGCTTGTATGAGGAACGGCTCGCCGGACTGGACGAGCGGAGGGAGGAAGGCGTGCGCGTAGTCATCTCCGGCTTTAATGAAAAGAAGGCGAAGCTGGAGCGCGATGCAGGGATCGCAGACCAGTATATCGGCCGCGAGCTTGCTGACACGAACGTACTTTCCAAGGAGATCGACACGGCCGAGGCCATGCGTAAGCACCTCAATGAGTATCAGCGCATGGTATCCATGCAGGAGGAGATCGGGAAGCTCACCGCGGAATCCGAGGAGCTGACGCGCAAGATCGAGCTCGCTCGGGAGCTGCCGGCAACGATCCTGCAGACTGCGACGATCCCCGTTGACGGCCTGACCGTTGAAGACGGCGTGCCGCTGATCCACGGTCTGCCCATTTCCAATCTGTCCGATGGAGAGCTGCTGGAGCTGTGCGTGGATATCACGGTGAGCAAGCCGGGACAGCTTCAAATCATTCTCATTGATGGCGCCGAGCGCCTTGATAAGGAGAGCCGCGAAAAGCTGTACGCCAAGTGCAAGGCCAAGGGCCTGCAGCTGATCGCAACGCGCGTGACCGATTCCAATGTAATGGAGGTAACCGACTTAGATGATGACGAAGGATAAGCTCCGCCAGCTTAGTGGCGATGAACGCCTCGGGCAGATGCGTGAATCCGAGTATCTGGGCGCCGAGGATATTGACGACGGGGCCGAGCCGATATTGACCATTGCCGGCCTGTGGTATGGCTCCGTCACGCTCCAGCGCGGCAAGGAGAATAAGGATGTGCTCTCCTTTGCTGAGGAACGCGTACCTGGCATTTATCAGGTGCGGCCGCTCATCGTAAATTCCACCAACCGCAAGACGCTGCGTAAGCTGTTCGGCGACGCCAAGGCTTCCACGCTGGTCGGCAAGCAGATCCAGCTCTATGTGGATCATAACGTCCGCGATCCGCAGGACGGCGGCATGACCGACGGCATTCGCATCCGTCCGTATAAGCCCCGCCCCCCAAAGCAGGAGCCCGTGCCGCCCTGTGCGGACTGTGAGGGCGAGATCGCGCCCGCAATGGGGAGAGACGCCCGCTGGCTCGCCGCATACACGAAAAAGCATTATGGTGTTCCGCTTTGTGCGGAATGCGCGCAGAAGCGGAAGGATGCAGCGACCGCAGCCGCGGCGGCGCAGGAAGAGCAGCCGGTCCCGCCTGAAGAAGCTGTGACCGAGACTGAGGAGGTGCTGTAATGGGACTTCCTGTGGTTACGCCGGAGAATTATTATTCTCCGGAAATGAACATGGCCTACATGGGCTCTACACAGTTCAAAGCCTTTGAGAAGTGCGAAGCGGCCGCACTGGCCGAGCTTCGTGGAGAGTACACGCCGCCGACTTCTCAGGCGTTTTTGATCGGCGGATATATCGACGCATGGTTCTCTGGCGAGCTGCCGCTCTACCAGGCGCAGCACCCGGAGATCTTCAAGCGCGACGGCACGCTCAAAGCGGAGTATGTCAAGGCTGCTGAGATCGTCGCCCGCCTTCAGGCGGATGAGCTCTATTCTATGCTCATGTCGGGAAAGAAGCAGGTCATCCGCACCGGCTTTATCGCTGATGTTCCCTTCAAAGTCAAGATCGACAGCCTGCTTGACGCCGATACCTGCAGCGTGATCGCCAACCGCTGGCCGCACACGGCAGCCGCACTGGGTTTCTGCGATGGTGCCATCGTAGATCAGAAGATCATGCGGGATACCGCAGAGGTGTGGTCCGAGGAAGACCATTGCAGGCTTCCGTTCGTCGAGGCTTACGGCTACGACCTTCAGGGCGCGATCTATCAGGCTATCGAGGGACACTTTCTGCCGTTTATCCTCGCCG
>DJRC01000085.1:0-191 GCA_002437735.1 Oscillospiraceae bacterium UBA6370
TGATCCTGCAGCTCCTCCTTGATGTAAGGCGGCAGCGGCATCTTGCCGAGCCGCTCGAGCACCTCAAGGAAGATGCCCTCGTAGTCAAAGCGCACCATGCGGTTGCCGTCCGGCAGGACCTCGACAATCTCTGCCGTCAACTCACCGTCGCCGAAGCTCACCCGCGCGCCCTCGCGCAGGTGCTTGCCCGG
>DJRC01000085.1:290-6274 GCA_002437735.1 Oscillospiraceae bacterium UBA6370
ACCTCGCAGGCTCCGCCGCCGGGCAGTCGGCGTCCCAGCAATCGCGCCGGCAGGACGCGAGAGTTATTCAGGATCAAGCAGTCGCCGGGCCGCAGAAAGTCCGACAGCTCGTAAAAATGGTGGTGCGACCACTCCCCCGTCGCCTTATCGAGGCACAGCAGGCGCGACTCGTCGCGTTTTTCCAGCGGCGTCTGCGCGATCAGCTCCGGCGGGAGGTCGTAGTAAAAATCACTTGTTTTCATCTTGCTTCTTTCCGCATCAGCTCAGCGTGATGCCCGTGTAGTAGAAATTCAGAATGTCGCGGTAGGTATAGCCCTGCTCCGCCATGGCAAACGCGCCCCACTGGCTCATGCCGACGTTGTGGCCCCAGCCCGAGCCGGAGAAGGTGAAGGTGTTGCTCGTGTTCGCACTCTCGCGCTCGAGCGACTGCACGCCGCCCGCGGTGATGACGTAGGTATCCTTCGCGCCGGCATTGTTCGGTGCGACCGTGCCGTCGCCGTCGATCACATACAGCCCGCCCGTACCGGTCACCGAGCTCTGCGCGTCGTTGACATAGTAGGTGCTCGCGTCGCCGCCGGTGACGGTGTAGCGCATACTGCGCACGTTGATGTGGTCGTACACGCCGTTGAGCAGCGTGCGGCACTTCTCGCGCCGCGCGGTGTAGCTGCCCCTGGTCCCCTCATAGGTGATGGCAATGACGTTGCCCGTGTCGCTGTACTCGGAAACGTAGACGTTCTGCACCTGCCCGATGTCGGTATCGGCCTCGGACTTGAGCGCCTCGCGCAGCTCGTCGCCGGTCGCGGTGAACGACCAGTAGTAGCGGGAGAAGCGCCACGCGACGCTCGCCTCGTAAGGGTCGAGCTTGCCCTGCAGATACGGCACCTCGCTGCCCCAGACGTTCTTGCAGCTCTCGCTCGCGCCGCCGTTGCAGGAGTAGTAGACCGCGTTGGTCACTAACTCGCCGTTGTAGTAGAGATAGACGCCGCGCGTCTCCTCCGCCGCCGCGTCGGAGCGTTCATTGGAGAGCGCCGCGCCGCGATATGCCTGACAGTCTGTTGTTGAGCAGACGTCAAAGCCCGCGCTGCGGTGGCGTGTCTGAGCGGCGGCATAGGTGCGTGCGCAGACCGTCTGCGCCTTGAGCGCCTCGAGCGGCCAGTCGTTTGACATTTCCGCCGCAATGACGCACTTGACGTAATCCTCGATATCCAGCACGTTGATGACGCTGATGTAGCCGCCGGTCGTGCGCTGGTATTCAAAGCCGCCGTAATAGCGATAGCCGGAGAACCATGTCACCGTCTTCTCCCCGCTCACCGAGCGCGGGCGGACGCCGAGGCTGCGGAGACCCGAGCAGTCGAACTCAAAAAGAACGCTGTCCGTATCCGTGACCGACACGACCACGCCGGTGCTGCTCGGCGTTACGATCTGCGCGCCGTAGGCCAGCACGTCCGTTTCCGACAGCACGCGCGCGGACTCATCGTAGCTCGCGTGGTTGCCGATGCGCACATGATACTCCCCGTCGATGTAGGCGACGAAGCCCTTCGGGTAGCTCTGCGCCACCGCAAGCGCTTCCTCGTAGCTGCCGAACGCCGTAAGCAGCTCGATATGGTAGGCACCGAGGATGGTGGAGTAATTCGTCGGCCGCGTCTCATAGCACACGCCGCCGGAAACGTAGGCGTTGCTGTCCACTGTAACGGTGATCTTCTGCTCGTCCGTCACGGCGAGCGGAACGAAGCTGCGGTCGGCGTCGTAATAGCCGAACTCGTAGCCGGAGCCGCTGAGCGTATCGTTATAGTTTTGCAGCCGCGCCGTAAAAAGAGCGTTCGTGCCGTATTTTAAGCCGACCTTGAGCATAGTATTCTCTGTGGCCTGCGCACTGACGCACAGCGTGAGCGCAAGAAGCATACTCAAGATGATCGTGTTCCGGAATCGTTTCATAGGGGTCCTCCATTGGCCGCATTTCCCTGCGTTTCTACATTATAGGATAAAATGCGCAAGGATTCAAGGAAAACCGTTCTTTTTCTCCCGGCAATATTTTCCACGCTGCTATCAAAAAAGAGAGGAGCTTCCATCATGTCCCAACCCTTGTTTCGCGGCTCCGGCGTTGCGCTCGCGACGCCAATGACGCCCGACGGCGTCGACTTCCCCGCCCTCGAGCGGCTGATCGAATGGCATATCGCCTCCGGCACCGACGCGCTCATCCTCTGCGCGACGACCGGTGAGGGCGCGACGCTGACCTATGCCGAACGCGCCGAAATCATCGAGCGGTCCGTCCGGCAGGTGAACGGGCACATCCCTGTCATCGTCGGCACCGGCTCGAACAACACCGCCTCCGCCGCCGCGCTCTCGCGCGAGGCCTGCGCAGCGGGCGCGGACGGCGTTCTGGTCGTCACACCCTACTACAACAAGGCGACGCAGCGAGGGCTCGTGCGTCACTTTACCGCCGTTGCCGACGCCATCGATTGCCCGCTCATCGTCTACAACGTCCCCTCCCGCACCGGCGTGTGCTGCACCGCCGAGACCTACGCCGCACTCGCGCAGCACCCGAATATCGTCGGCGTCAAGGAGGCCTCCGGCAGCTTCGCCCTGATCCAGGAGACCCTTAATCTCTGCGGCGACAGCTTCTCCGTCTGGTCGGGCAACGACGAGGACACCGCCGCCGTCTGCGCCCTCGGCGGCGCGGGTGTGATCTCCGTCGCGGCAAACATCATACCGCGTGAAATGCACAGGCTGGTGGAGTTGTGTCTTGATGACCGCATATTGGAGGCAGGACGTGAACAGCTTCGCCTTGCTCCGCTCATTCGAGCGCTTTTCTGTGAGGTCAACCCCATTCCGGTCAAGACCGCGATGGCGCGCATGGGTCTGTGCAGCGATCTTCTCCGCCTGCCGCTGTGCGAAATGAGCGAAGAAAACCGCGCACGGCTCTTCGCCGCGATGGACGCCTGCGGCGTGAGCGCACGAAAAAAGGACGGCTGAGCCGTCCTTTTTCTATTTTATTTTCTCAAGCAGCACAACCGCGTGCGCCGCAATGCCAAGCCCCTCTCCGGTAAAGCCGAGTCCCTCCTCAGTCGTCGCCTTGACGCTGACGCGGGAAGCGTCAAGCGCAAGCGCGCGGGCGAGATTTTCCCGCATCCGCTCGCGGTAGGGCGCGAGCTTCGGAGCCTGCGCCAAGACCGTCGCATCAAGGTTGACGACAGCATATCCCGTCTGGCGCAGCCGCTCCGCCACACGCTCGAGCAGCAATATGCTCGAGATCCCGGCATAGGCCGCGTCCGTATCGGGAAAGAGCTTGCCGATATCGCCCAGCGCCGCTGCGCCGAGCAGAGCGTCCATGACCGCGTGCGTCAGCACGTCGGCGTCGCTGTGGCCGAGCAGGCCCTTTTCATACGGCACCTCCACGCCGCCGAGGATGAGCTTTCGCCCCTCCGTCAGGCGATGGACATCATAGCCGTGTCCGATGCGCAGGCCTGTCATTCCGTCGCCTCCCGTTCCTCACGCCGGCGCAGGATCATCTCCGCGACGATCAGGTCGAGCGGTGTGGTGATCTTGATGTTTTCCTCATCGCCATCTGTCAAGTAAACCGCCTTGCCAAGGCGCTCTACCGCAGAACAATCGTCCGTCAGCGCCGCACGAGCTGTCAGCGCGGATTGCAGCGCTGCTTTCAGAAGTCCGGCGTCAAAAACCTGCGGTGTCTGCACGGCAAAAAGCGCGGAACGATCCGGCGTTTCTATCACGCGGCGATCCCGCGCGATCTTGATGGTGTCATGCACCGGCACAGCCGGCGCTGCTGCCGCACACATCGATGCGCGCAGCACCACGGCATCAAACAGCTTCGGCGTCACGAGCGGACGCGCTCCGTCTTGAACCGCCAGCAGCTTCGCGTCGGCTCTCGCCTCCAACGCCGCGCGCAGCACGGATTCCTCTCTTGTCGCGCCGCCTACAACCACCTTGACCGGCTTGCGGATGCCGTAGGTCTTGCAGAGGTCCGCATAGGTCAGCAGATCCTCCTCCCGCGCCGCGATCACGATCTCGTCCACGCTCTGCGCCGCATCGACCGCGCGCAGCGTGCGTGCCAGCACCGGCACCCCGTCCAGCGGCAGCAGGAGCTTATTTTCGCCGCCCATCCGCTGCGAGCTGCCCGCCGCGGCAAGGATCGCCGTGCAGGTCGGGCGAACGGCGGAAACACCTTTGCCCAGTAGCCTCCCAAGCAGCTTTTTCATGCGCTCTCCTCCGCCATCATGGCCGCATTGACGCGCGCCTCCGCATCGGTATACTCAATATTTTCGGCCAGCACGATCTCCGAAAGCAGGATCTGTCTGGCGTTGTGCAGCATCTTGCGTTCACCGGTGGAGAGTCCGCGCTCGCCGTCGCGGTGCATCAGCGCCTTGATCACGCCCGCGACCTCCAAAAGGTCGCCGCTCTTGATGCGCTCCATATTCTCACGGTAGCGGTGGTTCCAGTTTGTCGTCATGTCCACGCTCAGCTTTGGGATCTCCGCGAGCACGCGCTCAATCGTCTCCGCCGGCGAGACCGCACGGATCCCGATCATCTCGCTGTTCGCCGTCGGGATCTTAAGCGTTAGGCCGGAGACAGGCATCCGGAACACATAAAACCGGACAAGGTCCCTGCCGATCTTCTCGTCCACGATGCTTTCGATCACACCGGCTCCGTGCATCGGATGCACGATCTTATCCCCTACGCAGAACATGGCGCCCGCCTCCTGTCAAAAAATTTCGTTCACACAACGCAGAAAACCGCAAAAGGGTCATTTCTCCTCTGTATATAGTATAGCTCAAGTCCGAATATTTTTCAAGTTTTTTTCTGCCTACTGCTCAAAAATTGCGCCCGATCCCATACCTACGGCAGGAAAAAGGACGGCCCTTTCGGGCCGCCCTTTTGTATCATACAGCAGGCTTACTTGTTGCTTCTGCGCCAGATGTGCATCTTCTCCGCGTCGGCGATGAGCTGCTCGCGGAAGTCGGGATGCGCCACGGAGATCAGCGCCTCGGCGCGCTCCCATGTGGACAGGCCCTTGAGGTTGACCATGCCGTACTCGGTGACGATATAGTGCGTGCAGGAGCGCGGATCGGTGCAGATGGAGCCGGGCGTCAGCGTGGGAACGATGCGGCTCTTGACCGTGCCGTCCTTGCCGGTGACGGTCGAGGACATGCAGATGAAGCTCTTGCCGCCCTTGGAAAGATATGCACCCATGGCGAAGTCAAGCTGGCCGCCCGTGCCGGAGATGTGCTTGATGCCGGCGGATTCGGCGTTGACTTGACCGAATAGATCGCAGTCGATGGCATTGTTGATGGAAATGAAGTTGTCAATCTGCGAGATGACATGAACATCGTTCGTGTAATCGACCGGCGCGCCCATGACGTCCGGGTTGCGGTCCATGTAATCATAGAGCTTCTGCGTACCGGCGGCAAACGCGAAGACTTGACGGCCCTTGTCGAGCTGCTTGTGCTTGCCGGTGATCTTGCCGGCCATCGCCATATCCACAAAGCCGTCCACATACATCTCGGTGTGAACGGAGAGGTCCTTGAGGTCGGACTGCGCGATCATCGAGCCGATGGTGTTCGGCATACCGCCGATGCCGAGCTGCAGGCAGGCGCCGTTCGGGATCTGCGGCACGACGAGGTTCGCCACCGCGGTGTCGACCTCGGTCGGTGCGCCGCCCGCGCCGAGCTGCGCCACGGGCGGGTTCTCGCCCTCAACGACCAGATCGACGTCAGCAATGTTGATCTCGCAGCCGTTCAGACCGTAGACCCACGGGAGATTCTCGTTGACCTCAACAATGACCGTCTTGGCGTTATCGAGCATATCCGCCAGATGCGAGCAGGCCAGCGCATAGCTGAAGTTGCCGTGCTTGTCCATCGGCGTGACCTGGATCATCGCCACGTCCACCTTGGCGTTGCCGTCGCGATAAAAGCGCGGCAGCTCGCTGTAGCGCATGGGAGAGAAATAGCCCATACCCTTGGCAATGA
>DJRC01000014.1:0-11328 GCA_002437735.1 Oscillospiraceae bacterium UBA6370
AATTTCGTCGAGGTAGAGCAGAATGCCCCCGGGGGCCATCATCGTGCCGACGTCGGAGATGATGCTCTTGACGTCCTGCAGGCTCGCGGTCGTCGCGTTCAGGCGGTACAGGGTCTTGTTCGTGCGGTTCGCGATGATGTTGGCGATCGTCGTCTTGCCCGTGCCGGACGGGCCGTAGAAGATCATGTTCGCGCTCGAACCGGACTCGATGAGCCGGCGCAGCAGCGCGCCCTTTCCCAATAAGTGCTTCTGCCCGACGACCTCGTCGAGCGTCAGCGGGCGGATCTCATCCGCCAAAGGTCTTTTTTCACTCATATCAGTTGTTCCTGCTGCATTTTTCCGCGTCGATCGCCAGCACGACCATCAGCGCGCCCAGCGCGTCCTGGGGGTCTGCCACGTCGATGACATAGGTGTCCGTCCAGTGAAACAGCTCCTTGCCGATCGTCGCGACCGTGCCGCGCGAGGCGCTGACGATGGTGTAATCCCATTCCATGAACTGCCCCTCGACCTCCCAATCGCTGCCCTCCACGGTGAAATGCGGCACAAAAAACGTAAATTCCTTTTTGATCGTGCCGATGCAGCGGTCGGATTCATACAGGTCAAACTTCGGCAGGAAGGTCAGCATACGCTGCTGCACCGTGCCGATGTGCTCGCCGGCGGCGTTGAGAATATGTAAGCAATGACCCCACGCGAGCTTGCCCTCGACCGTAAAGACCGTCGCGCCGTTGTCGTCATAAATGTCATAGCTGTCGAACCATGAAAAAAAGCGCTGCTTGAAGAGTAAGCGCATGGCCGCACCTCCATTTCTCCGGTGCTTTTATCATAGCATATTTTTTCTCATTTGCCCACACTTTTTCTGTCGATTTTTCGGGAAATGTGTGGTATGCTTTTGGCAAGAATGATTCGGGAGGTCGCCCCATGAAATCCAAAGCCGCTGTCCGCCGCATCGTCGAGGCGCTGAAGACGCTCTACCCTGACGCCCTGTGCTCGCTGCAATACCAAAAGGATTATGAGCTGCTTTTCGCCGTGCGGCTCTCCGCTCAATGCACCGACGCGCGCGTGAACATGGTCACCCCCTCGCTGTACGCGAGGTTCCCGACGCTCGAGGCGTTCGCCAATGCCAGCTATGAGGAGGTCGGCGAGGCCATCAAGTCCTGCGGCTTTTACAATACCAAGTCCAAAGACCTCGTCGAGTGCGCGAAAATTCTTCTTGAGAAGTATGGCGGCAAGGTCCCCGGCACGATGGAGGAGCTGACGAGTCTCCCCGGCATCGGGCGCAAGACCGCGAACCTCATTCTCGGCGACATCTACCACCAGCCCGCCTATGTCTGCGACACGCACTGCATCCGCATCACGGGCCGCCTCGGCCTCACCGACGGCAGCAAGGACCCGCTGAGCGTGGAAAAGCAGCTGCGCGCCGTCCTCCCGCCGGAGGAGTCGAGCGATTTCTGCCACCGCATGGTGCTCTTCGGCCGCGACCGCTGCACCGCCCGCAAGGCGAACTGCGACGGCTGCCCGCTGCGCGCCGACTGCGACTTCGGCAAGGCGCAGAACAAGAAGGCATAAAACAGAAAACCGGAAAGCGTGTCTGCGATTTCGCAGGCACGTTTTTTCGTTCCCGCTCATATACTGCTTTGAACGAATCGGAACGGAGGCACGGACATGGATCAAAATACCGCTCAGCTCATTGAAAAATTCCGCAGGAATCCCGCCATGGCGCAGTCGCTCCTGCAATCCGGCGACGGGCAGAAGCTCATGCAGCTGCTCACCCGGCAGGACGGCGGCGCGGCGCTCAACCGCGCGGCGCAGAGCGCCGCAATGGGCAACACCAAGGAGCTCGCGGCGATGCTCTCGAATCTGATGCAGAGCCCCGAGGGCATGGCAGTGATGAACCGCATCAGCGAGAGCGCGAAAAAATAAGCGAAACGGAGGGCGGGCCGCATGAGTGAGCTGGAAGACAAACTCAATAGTCTGCTCTCCAACCAGGACGCGATGGCGCAGGTCATGCAGCTCGCGCAGAGCCTGTCGCAGTCGGGCGTAGGAGCGGCGGACAGCGGGAGCGCGGCTTCGCCTCCTCCGCCGCAGAGCGGAGCAGCGGCGGGAAATGCCATGCCGGGCGCGGGCGACCTAAACGCCATGCTCTCGCAGCTCACCGGCGGGCTGGATCCCGCGCTTTTATCGCGGCTCCTGCCGGTGCTGAGCCAGATGAACCGGAACGAGAGCAGCGAGACCTCCGCGCTCCTCTACGCGCTGCAGCCCTTTCTGCGCGACAAGCGGCGCGACAAGGTCGCGCGGGCGGCGCAGCTTGCCAAGCTCATCCATCTGGCCAAGGTATTTCTGACGACGCGGGAGGAGTAGCCGTGTACAATCGTTATCTGCGCAACGATCAAGGCGTTTACACCTGTGTCCCGCAGGAGGAACCGCGCCGTTCGCTGCGGCCGGAGCCCATCGGAAGCAGTGCGCCGCCCCCGCACCGCGAGCCTCCGCCAAGGGAGCCGCCGCGGGATACGCCTCCTCCCCCGCCGAACGGCAGCGGACCGGAGGCGGACGGCGGCGCGTTCCGCGAGGGCATTCCGTTTCTCGACAGTCTTTTGGAAAAGCTCCATTTGCAGGATCTCGACGGCGCGGACTTGATGCTGCTGCTCCTGCTCTTCTTTCTCTTTGAGGAAAAGGCAGACGACGAGCTGCTCATTGCCCTCGGATTGCTGCTCATTCTATGAAAAAACGACTGACCGGCGGTCAGTCGTTTTCGCTTATCTCCTTGATCACGGCAACGACCGGCTCATAGAGCACCGTGCCGTTCGGCAGCGTAAAGTCCTCCGCGTCCACGCCGTCGTAGCTGACCGTCAGCGCCGCCATGCGGTAGACGACCGCGCCGTCACATTCGCGCTCCGCCGCGGCAAGCAGCCCGGAGCTTACGCTGACCCAGTAGCGCTCAACATAGCCCGCGTCGTCGGGCTCCGTCTCCACATAGATGCAATTCACGTCCTCGAGCGCGCGGTAATCCGCTGCCGCGATGCGCTCCGGCGACAGTGCGAGGATGTCCTCATAGGTCAATATCCCCTGCTCCGCGTCCTGCGTGAGCGCGGAGGCGCCGGAATAGACCTTTCGGCTGCTGCCGTACCAGATGTAGACCGAATCATCGCCGGTGATGACGTGACGGATCTGTCCATCCGTCTCCGTGACGTCGAGCCGAAGCCAGCCGTCTGCGGCAGTCGCCGTGATGACGCTCACGCCGCTGCCGCCGCTCCAGTAGCGCTCGACCGTGATGGTGCGCGTGTACATGCGTGGGCGCGCGAGCACCTCAATGACGCTCTGCACTGTGTCGGGTCGGACCTCCACACGGTCAACGGCCTCGTTGTCCACGATGGGGCCGCTCGGCTCCGTTGTGCTCGGCTCCGGCGGCAGCACGATCTTCTCCGGCTCGCGCAGACTACCGCGCACCATAAAGGCGACGACGAGTAGAACCAGCAGGATGCACGCGATGCCGATCGGCGTCATTTTCTGTTTTCCCATCCTGCCGCCTCCTTTCCGCCGCAGTCCTTTAAGCCCTGTGATCCTCCGGCCGCTCCGCGCGCAGGCCGAAGTACCATTCGATCGCATCCGCGATGCGCGCGCAGGCGTGACCGTCGCCGTAAGGATTGACCGCGTGCGCCATCGCCGCGTAGGCGGTGGGATCGTTCAGCAGCTCGTTTGCCAGCGCAAGGATCGCGTCACGCTCCACGCCCGCGAGCTTCACCGTGCCGGCGGAGACCGCCTCGGGGCGCTCCGTCTCGCGCCGCAGGACAAGCACCGGCTTGCCGAGCGCCGGGGCCTCCTCCTGCAAGCCGCCGGAGTCGGTCATGACCATATAGCAGCGCGCCATCAGGTTGTGCATCTCGTCCGCGCTCAGCGGTGCGATTAGGTGTACGTTCCCGATGCCGTCCAGATGCCGGTGGGCGCACTCCTGCACCACCGGAGAGAGATGCACTGGATAGACCAGCTCCGCCTCTGGGTGCGTCCCGGCAAGCTCCGCAAGCGCGGACATGATGTCCTCCATCGGCTGTCCGTAATTCTCTCGCCGGTGGCAGGTCACAAGGATGACCTTCCTGTTCGCATAGTCCAGCTCGTTGAGCAGCTCTGTCGTAAAGTGATAATCCTTGCGCACCGTTGTCTTCAGAGCGTCAATGACTGTGTTGCCGGTGACGAACACGCCCTCGGTCACGCTCTCGCGCGCAAGGTTCGCGCGGTTATTCTCCGTGGGGCAGAAATAGAGGTCGGCGAGCCGCGTGACGAGCTGACGGTTCATCTCCTCGGGATAGGGCGAATACTTGTCGTAGGTGCGCAGCCCCGCCTCGACGTGGCCAATCTTCACCTTGTGGTAGAACGCTGAGAGCGCGCCGGCAAAGGTCGTGGAGGTATCGCCGTGGACAAGGATCATGTCGGGCGCAAAGCGGTCGATGACCTCGTCCATGCCGGTTAGGCACCTGCAGGTGATAGTCGAGAGCGTCTGGCGCGGGGTCATAATGTCGAGGTCGGCGTCCGCCTTGAGGTCAAAGACCTGCATAACGCTGTCGAGCATCTCGCGGTGCTGCGCCGTCACGCAGCAAAAGCTCTCGATGCCCTCGCGCTGCGCGAGCTCCTTGACGAGCGGAGCCATCTTGATCGCCTCCGGCCGCGTGCCGAAGACGCTCATCACTTTAATCTTCTTCATGCTTCTCTTCCTTCTCCTCCGGCGCAGGTACGGCAGGCTGCGCCTGCGTCCCCTCCTGCTCCAGTTCCTTTTCGTGGGCGGTCTCCGCGATCTCACGCGGGAAAATGACGCGCGAGGCGACATAGGCCACCGCCGCGAGCGTAAGAAGCAACAGCATCGCCTTCAGCTCGCCGCTCGTCGTGAGCACGACGGCGGACAGGCCCAGCAGACTGCTCACCACATACAGCGCCGCCACCGTCTGCTTCTGGTTGAGTCCCATATCCATCATGCGGTGATGGATGTGCCCGCGGTCCGGCGTCATGGGGCTCTGCCCGCGCGCCACGCGGCGCACGATGGCAAAGGCCGTGTCGAAGATCGGCAGGCCCAGCACCAGAAACGGCACCGCGAACGAAACGATGGCGTAATACTTGAACAGGCCTTGAATGGAATAGGTCGCTAAAATGTAGCCCAAGAAGGTCGAGCCGGTGTCGCCCATGAACATCTTCGCCGGGTTCTTGTTATACGGCATGAAGCCGAGGCACGCGCCCGCAAGCGCCGCCATCACGATGGCGACCTGCTGCTCGGAGACGAGGATGGCAATGACGAGCATCGTCATCGCACTGATGGTCGAAACGCCGCTGGCCAGACCGTCGAGCCCGTCGATGAGGTTCACGGCGTTCGTCACGCCGACGATCCACAGCACCGTCACGGGATACTTCATCCAGCCGAGCGACCAGTAGGGCGCATCGGAAAAGACGTTGGGGTTCGTTAGGATCTCGATCACCACACCGTGATACACGGCGACCAGCGCCGCGCAGATCTGCACGAGGAATTTGAACTTCGCGCGCAGCGGCGTCATATCGTCCACCACGCCGAGCACCACGATGATGACCGCGCCGAGCAGAATGCCCTTCATCTGGTGGTCGATGTGGACGAAGAGCAGGATGCTGACCATGAAGCCGAGGAAGATCGCGAGTCCGCCCAGCCGCGGCACCGGCTTCTTGTGCATCCGGCGGCTGTCCTTCGGCACGTCGATCGCGCCGATCTTGTAGGCAAACGACTTCACGAGCGGGCACATGATGAAGCTCACGACCATCGCGCACACGAGCGCGGCGCCCACCCAAAGCAAAAGCTCTTTCTGAATATCCATGTTCCCTCTTATCTGGCGACGAATCCGACCTTCTTGTAGACCTTGCGCAGCGTCTTTTCCGCAAGGTAGGACGCCTTCTGCGCGCCGTCCTTGTAGACGCCCTCAAGGTATGCCTTGTCCGCCGTCAGGCGCTCGGCCTCCTCACGGATGGGACGCAGCAGCTCGATGACCGACTCGGCCACAGCGGGCTTGAAGATGCCATAGCCCTGTCCGGCAAACTCGGCCTCCGCCTCGGCGACGGTCTTGCCGGTCGCGGCGCAGTAGATGGAAAGCAGGTTGGAAATGCCGGGCTTATTCTCCTTATCGAACTTCACGCAGGCGTCGCAGTCCGTCACCGCGCGCTTGAACTTGCGCATGATATCCTCGGGCTTGTCCATCATGTAAACGCAGCCGTCGGGGTCGGACTTGGACATCTTGCTCGTTGGGTCGCCGAGACTCATCACGCGCGCGCCCATCTTCGGGATAAACGGCTCGGGCAGCGTGAAGGTGTCACCGTACACGCCGTTGAAGCGCTGCGCGATGTCGCGGCAGAGCTCGACGTGCTGCTTCTGATCCTGGCCGACCGGCACGAGGTCGGCCTGATAGACAAGGATATCCGCCGCCATCAGCACCGGGTAGGTGAACAGGCCCGCGGTGATGTTGTCCGCGTGCTTGGCGGCCTTGTCCTTGAACTGCGTCATGCGGCTCAGCTCGCCGAACTGCGTGTAGCAGCCGAGCACCCACGAAAGCTCCGCGTGCTGGGGCACATGGCTCTGAATGAACATGATGTTCTTCGCGGGATCAAGCCCGCAGGCGATGTACTGCGCGAGCTGGTTGACCGAGCGGCGGCGCAGGTCGGCGGGATTCTGGCGCACGGTGATGGCGTGCATATCCACGATGCAGTACAGGCAGTCGTATTCATCCTGCAGGCTCACCCAGTTCTTGATGGCTCCCATGTAGGAGCCGAGCGTCAGCTCGCCGCTGGGCTGGATGCCGCTGAAAATTCTCTTTTTGGCCGGAGCGTTTGCTTCCATAATGATTTTCCTCGTTTCTATCGTGATTGGCGCACAGGGCGCGGAAAGTGCCTATATTCTCAATTTGATATCATACCACACTTATTCTAAAAAGACAAGAGAACCTTGACAAGCGCGGGCACAAAATGTAAACTGAAGAACACTGAAATTTTTGCTTCAGGAGGTCACCCCATGTCCCTTGATATGACGTACTTCAACGAGATGGAGGCGAAGATCCCGCACGGCAAGGTCCGCACGCGCTTCGCTCCCTCACCGACTGGCTATATGCACGTCGGCAACCTGCGCACCGCGCTTTACACCTGGCTCATCGCGCGCAATGCGGGCGGCACCTTCATCCTCCGCATCGAGGATACCGACCAGGGCCGCCTCATCGAGGGCGCGACCGACGTCATCTACCGCACGCTGGCCGAGTGCGGACTCGACCACGACGAAGGCCCCGACGTCGGCGGCCCCGTGGCTCCCTATATCCAGTCCGAGCGCCGCGACACCTACGGCAGATACGCCGAGCTGCTCGTCGAGCGCGGCGGCGCCTATTACTGCTTCTGCGAAAAGACGGAGAGCGCCGAGGATTCCGGCGAGTTCGACCGCGCGGACGATCCCTGCCGCGACCTGCCGCTCGACGAGGCCCGCACCCGCGTTGCCGCCGGCGAGCCCTACGTCATCCGCCAACGCATCCCCAAGGAGGGCACCACCACCTTCCACGACGCCATCTTCGGCGACATCACGGTGGAGAACAAGACGCTTGACGATCAGGTGCTTTTGAAGCGCGACGGCCTGCCAACCTACAACTTCGCCAACGTCATCGACGATCATCTCATGGGCATCACCCATGTGGTCCGCGGCAGCGAGTACCTTTCCTCCGCACCGAAGTACAACCTGCTCTACGAGGCGTTCGGCTGGGAGGTCCCGACCTACGTCCACTGCTCCCCCGTCATGCGCGACAGCCAGCACAAAATGTCCAAGCGCCACGGCGACCCGAGCTACGAGGATCTCAAGGCGCAGGGCTTCTTGACGCCCGCCATTCTGAACTATGTGGCACTCCTCGGCTGGTCGCCGCGCGGCGAGCGCGCCGAGCAGGAGTTCTTCACCATGTCCGAGCTGGCCGAGGCCTTCGACATTGCGGGCATCTCCAAGTCCCCCGCCATTTTCGACATCGAAAAGCTCACCTACTTCAACGCCAACTATATCCGCAATATGGCCCCCGAAGACTTCGCCAAAGCCGCCGAGCCGTTCATCCGCCAGAGCGTGAAGAACGAGGCGTACTCCGTTTCCGAGATCGCGGCGCTGCTGCAGGCCCGCTGCGAAAAGCTGACCGACATTCCCGAGAAGGTCGATTTCTTCGACGCCCTGCCCGACTACGACCTCGCGTTCTACACGAACAAAAAGTCCAAGACCGATGCGGCGGTGTCGCTCGATATGCTGCAGAAGGTTCTCCCCAAGCTCGAGGCGCTGAACGACTGGTCCGCCGACGGCATCCACGATATGCTCATCGCGTTCGCGGAGGAGCTGGGCGTGAAGAACGCCACGCTCATGTGGCCCCTGCGCATCGCCTGCGCCGGTAAGCTCGTCACCCCCGGCGGCGCGGTCGAGATCTGCAAAATTCTCGGCAAGGACGAGACGATCCGCCGCGTGAAGTGCGGCATCGAAAAGCTCGGCGGATGAACGAACTCAGCTCCTACCTCCGGCGCACGCTCTCCGAGGCGTGGCGGAACGGCTACGGTGAGGAGGCGCGCCGCGCCGCCATCGTCGCACCGCTCCTTGCGCTCTTTGGCTTCGCCGCCGCGTGGTTCTTCCCGCAGCTGACCGACCACGTCATGGGCGTGCTCGAGCAGGCTGTCGACAGCGCCGGTCTCAGCTCAACCGCTGAGACGCGGGACGTGGCGGCCGCCATCTTCGCCAACAACCTCACCGCCGCGTTTTCGGCAATCCTCTGGGGCCTTGTCCCCTTCGCCTACCTCGCCGCCTTCCCGCTCGGCTTCAACTTCTTCCTGATCGGCGCGCTGGGCGCGTACTATGTGCGCAGCGGCTCAAGCCTTGGCGTCTACCTCGTCGGCATCCTCCCGCACGGCGTCTTCGAGCTGCCCGCGCTCGTGCTCTTCTGCGCGGCGGGGCTGTACCTCTGCTCGCGCGTGACCGCGCGTGTGCGCGGGGACAAGGAGGTCCACATCCTGCGGACGCTCTCCGAGGTCTCGACGCTCTTCCTCTATGTCATTCTGCCGCTGCTCGCCGCCGCGGCGTTCATCGAGACCTATGTGACGCCGCGCCTGCTGGGGATGGTGCTCTGACCGCTTCGCTTCCAATCTGAAAAAGCTCCCGCTGCCTTCCGGCAGCGGGAGCTTTTTTACATTGTTGGGGTCTCGCTCAGCCGTGGACCTCAATCACGCGGACCACGCCGTCTCTAACGTAGAGGTTCATCGTGCCGCCGTAGGCGATCGCCGCCTCGGCGCCGCCGTCGAGCCAACTGCCGCCGTCGCGGTTCCAGCACAGCGCGTCGGAGGGCACGGTGTAGGTGCGTCCGCCGTAGTTGACCGCGGTCGTGCCGATCCATGCGGAGGCAGACACCTCGCCGAGCTTGTCGAGCGCCGCTACGTTTGTATAAGTGTCGTTGGCAATCTTATAGGAAACAAAGTCACCAGAACGAACGTTATAGGCTGTCTTTTTCTCGACCGAGGACTTACCATCACTAATCGTAGCATATCTAACTGTATAGGTATATGTTGTACCGGCAAAGCTACCTTCCTGTTCATCCTCCCGAACGCTCTCCACGCGGCCATAGAGTTCGCCGCTCGTGCTGCTCAGCACGATCAAATCGATCTCGCCGTTCGCATTCGTGCGGGCATAGGAGATGCGGCTCTGTGGGACGCTGACGTCGGTCAAGTCGCTCAGATTCTTGAGCACACCGTCGTCGAAGAGCATCACGCCGGAGACGAGCTTCTTGCCGCCGAGGGTACCCTCACGGACGTTCAGATCGCCGCTCACGCCGCCAGTCTTGGCGTACAGGCTCACCGAGGTCTTGGAGGAGGCCGAAATGCTCACGAGCTTGCCTTCGAGCTTCGCCGCGTCGGACTTGACATCTTTGAGCGCAAGGTCGATGGTCGTGCTGCCGCAGAGCAGCTGCACCTTGCCACCGGAGACGATGCCGATGGCATTGCCGCGCGCGGAGTAGTCGTTCTCCACCGCGCCCGCCACCGCGCCGTCGCTCGTGAGGAGGATCGTCATGGTCTTGCCGGGCTTGAATTTGCTCAGGCTCTGCTGCGCCGTGGGCAGGACATCAAACTGCGTGCCGCCGAGCACCTTGATGCTCACGGGCGCGCTGGGCGACGGCTCACAGCTCTCGTAGTAGACCGCCACGCGGGTATCGCAGGCATAAACAGTGTTGCTCACCGCGTCGTAGGTCACAACGTCGTTCTTACGCAGGGCGGAAACGGAGCTGAGCACGCCGTTGCGGTAAATGGTGTAGTCGGTCCTGCCGTCCGTTAGGGCGCTGATGCCGCTCGTGGACTTATCCGCCGGGAGAATGACCGCCGCGTTGCTCACCGCCGCGCCAGTGGTGCTGCTGGTCTTGGGCACAAAGGTCACGACCTTGCCGTCGCTGTTCGTCAGCAGGTAGCCCTTGAGACCGTTGAGCGCGGAGGAACTGCTGGGACGCACCAGATCGTATTTCGCGGTCTTGCCGCCGCTCACGCGAATGGTGTTGGCTGACATGGAGACGAGCGTGACCTCCTCGCCCTTCGTGCAGCCGGCGGGCGTGTAGCCCTTGCCGTCCTTGCCCGTGCTGAGCACGTTGACAAAGAGCTGCGCCGCCTGCGCGCGGGTGATGTTCGCTTTGCCGGTGAGATTCACGCCGGCACTCACACCGGTGGATTTTGCAAGGTTGATGTAGCCGTCAGGCCAGATGCCGCCGCTGTCCTTATCCGCGAAGCCGAGCACGCGCATGAGGATGGTAACTGCCTGCCCGTAGGTGATGTAGCTGTCCGGCTGGAAGGTGCCGTCCGGCAGACCCGCGAGCAGCTTCGGCTCGCTCTGGCGCACGGCAAGGTTGACGTAGCCCGCCGCCCAGTGCGTTGCGCGCACGTCGGGGAAGATGGTCACGGTCTTGTAGCGCATGGCGTCGTCGCCCTTGCCCATGAGCACGACCACCATCTTGCAGAATTCCGCGCGGGTGAGCAGGCCGCTCGGGTTGAACTGCCCCGCGCCATTGCCCTCGACCACGCCGAGCAGCCGCAGGACCTCCACGTTCTGCGCCGTCTTCTTGTCCGTCACATCGGAGAAGCTCTCCGCCGCCGAGGCGGGGATCGCCGCTGCCGAAAGTGCGAGCACAAGCGCGAGCAGCAGGGAAAATACTCTTTTTTTCATGTTCTTTCTCCTCTCATTCCGCCCGCAGCGCTTCGACCGGCTGGAGCTTGGATGCCTTGATGGCGGGATAGCTGCCGAAGAGCACGCCCAGCGCGACGCTCAGCGCGAACGCCGCGAGGCCGACCCACACCGGCGGG
>DJRC01000014.1:11358-11514 GCA_002437735.1 Oscillospiraceae bacterium UBA6370
GGCGGGTAAATGGTCATCTGGTACATCAATCGGCTGACGACCACACTTCCCACCGTGCCGACCGCGATGCCGACCACGCCGCCCATGCCGCAGAGCATACCGGCTTCGATCAAAAATTGCGTGACGATGCTCGCGCGCTGTGCGCCGATGGCGCGG
>DJRC01000014.1:11655-12636 GCA_002437735.1 Oscillospiraceae bacterium UBA6370
CGGCGATGCCGCCGAGCACCATCGAGATCGTGTTCATCGTCTCGTTCTGGTACTGCTGCCACTGGCCCTCGTTGTACACATCGTAGCCGCCGGTCCCCTGCGGGATCAGTCCCTTGAGAAAGCCGCCGAGGCGGGAGGTGACCTCCGTCATGTCCTCGCTGCTGCGGACCTTGACCGTGTACTGGTCCACGCTGCTGCCGCCGAGCAGTCGGGTCATTGTATAGGGGATGACAAAGATGTTGTCCATCTGGTTGATGCTGTTCTCCCCTTCTTCGCCGCGCGGGGCGTAAACGCCGACCACGGTGAACTTGTTGCCGTTGATCTTGACCTCTTTCCCGACCGGATCGACCGAGCCGAAGAAGATCTTTGCCGCCTCCGCGCCGATGACGCAGACCTGATTGTAGTTCTGCATATCGAGATACGCGAGGTCGCGTCCCTTGGCAAGCGTCAGATTGCTGCACGCGCTGTACTGGTCAGAGCCAAAATAGATGGTCGGCGGGCCGCTGATGAGGTTCCACTGCTCGTCGTATTTGGTCTCCATATTCGCGCTGTTCTTCGTGCCGTAGACCACGGTGGCATTTGCCTGTCCGTTCGGCGTCACGCCGACGACCGTTTCCTTCATGCTCTGGCAGTAGTCATAGAGATCCGGAAAATAGTCGGGGCTGATGTCGTTGCCGTCCGCGTCGTACATCCACGAATACATATACACGGTAAGGCGGTTGGAGCCCATCGCGTTGAGCTGCTTCATCATCTCCTCCTTCATGCCCTCCATGACCGAAACGATGGTCATGACGGCGGCGATGCCGATGAAGATGGAGAGGATGGTCAGCGCGCTGCGGCCCTTCTTGCCGGCGATGGATTTCCATGCCATTTTGAACGCCTGTAAAATGTTCACAGCCAATCCACCTCCTGCTCATGGTCCTCGATGATCTTGCCGTCGGCGAGGCGGACACAGCGCCGCGCCGTGGCGGCGATGCCGTT
>DJRC01000055.1:0-2536 GCA_002437735.1 Oscillospiraceae bacterium UBA6370
CAGGCAGAGCAGACCGAGCGTCTTGAGGCTGACGGTCTTGCCGCCGGTGTTGGGGCCGGTGATGACGAGGGTATCGAAGCTGCGGCCCACTTCGATGTCGATGGGCACGGCCTTGGCGGGATCGAGCAGCGGATGGCGGGCGCGGCGGAGGGAAACGCTGCCGTCCGTGCGGATCTCGGGGCGGGCGGCGTCCATCTGATAGCTCAGCTCGCCGCGGGCGAAGATGAGGTCGAGGTGGACGAGAATGTCGTAATCCCAGAGAATGGCCTCCGCGAAGCCCGCCGCCTCGGCGGAGAGGGCGAAGAGGATGCGCTCGATCTCCTTTTTCTCCTTGGCCTCCAGCTCCTTGAGCTCGTTGTTCGCCTGCACGACGCCCATCGGCTCGACGAAAAGCGTCGCGCCGGAGGCGGAAATGTCATGGACAAGGCCGGGCAGGTCGCCGCGGTGGTCGGCCTTGACGGGCACGACGAAGCGTCCGTCGCGCTGGGTGATAAGTGCCTCCTGCAGCGTGCTCTTGTAGCTGGGCGAGGAGATGATCTTCTGCAAGATCTGTCTGCCCTTGGCGCTTGCGGCGCGCTTGTGGCGGCGGATATCCGCCAGCTCGGGGCTGGCGGCGTCGGCGATCTCGTCCTCGGAGAGGATGGAGGTCGTGATCTTATCCTCTAAAAAGCGGTTGGTGTGGAGCGAGGCAAACATCCGGTCAAGGACGGTGCCCTCGCCCTGGTCGGCCTCGTAGTATTCCCGCACGCGGCGGGAATTTGTCAGCAGTCCCGCGATGGTCAGCAGCTCGCGGGGATTGAGCATACCGCCGCGCTCGGCGCGGGCAAGCGCCTCGCGCACGTCCTTCACGCCGGAAAACGACGGGCTGCCGCGCAGACCGATGAGGGCGCGGGCGGCGTCCGTTTCATCCTGTAAGCGGCGCACCTCGTCCACATCGGTGGAGGGCGTCAGACGCAGGGCGCGCTCCTTTGCCGCCTCGCTGACCGCCTTTTGCGAAAGGCGCTCCAAAAGCTGCGGCAGCTCGAGCACGCGGATGGATTTTTCAAACAGTTCTGTCATGGTGATTTCCTATGTCGATCTTATGGATTTGTAAAAGTCGAGCGTCCGGAAGCGGCGGTCGAGCTGCACGGCGGCAAAGCTCTCGCACACCGCGCTCAGCCGCTTGTCCGACGGCGGCTCTAAGGTAAACGATAGCAGGCGTTTGGACGGTGCGCCGACGATGTGGCGCATCGCGGTGAGCGCTCCCGCGTCGAGCGGCAGACCGCCTGCCGGTCCCGCGCATTTTTTGCACAGCACCACGCCCTGCGCCGCATCGAACAGCGGCTCGACGGGATCGGCCCTGCCGCACATGGCGCAGTCGTCGAGCAGCGGCTCGTAGCCGGAGAGCGCGAGCAGGCGCAGCTCGAAGGCTGCGCGCACCAGCTCGTTCGGACGGTCCAGCGCATCGAGCGCGTAGAGCGAATTGAGCAGCAGGGACAGCACCTCGCCGGAGGGCAGGTCCTCGCTCGTGACCGCCTCTGCCATTTCGGCGAAGTAGGACGCGAGGGAGAGCTTTTCCAGGTCGGTGCGCAGGCCGTCGAAAAGCGCGATGGTCGAGGCCTCGTCGAGATAATGCCAGTTCCCGCGGCGGTAGAGCACCAGCTCGGAAAAGGCAAGGTGCTGGCAGGCTGCGGCGAGCTTGCTCGAGCGCCGCCGCGCGCCGCGCGCGATGACGGCGAGCCGTCCGTGCTCTGCGGTGAGGACGTTTAGGATGTAGTCGGCCTCCTTTGTCTCCGTTGCGCGGAGCACGAGGCCGCGGGTGACAAGTTTATCGGGCATTGGGCGGCTGTTCACACTCCTCCGCTTGCTTTGCCAGCATATAAAAGGTCGGATTTCCGGTTTGCAGAAAAAGCCGATAGTAGCCATTGTCCATGCGCTTCACCTCTCGGCGTTAGCATGAGGAGAAGCGCGGAGAATATGGCTGGAAAATTTTTATTGGTCGTTGTAGCCGAAGGAACGAATGTAGTTCATATTATCCCTCCAGTTTTCCTTGACCTTGACCCATGTCTCGAGGTAGACCTTGGTGCCCATGAAGCGCTCGATGTCCTGCCGCGCTTCGGTGGAAATTTTCTTGAGCATCGCGCCGTTCTTGCCGATGATGATGCCCTTGTGGCTGGCCTTCTCGCAGTAGATGACGGCGTCCACATCCACCACGCCGCTGTCCCGCTCGGAGAACTTGGTGATCTCCACCGCCGTGCCGTGCGGGATCTCCTTGTCGAGGTTGCGCAGCAGCTTTTCGCGCACGATCTCGCCCACGACCTGACGGTCGGGCTGGTCGGTGGTCATGCCGTCGGGGAAGAGCTGCGGGCCTTCGACGGCATACTTCTTGAATTCGTCTAGCAGCTCGTCGAGCCCGTCACGTGTGCGCGCGGAGATGGGGAAAATGCCGTCGAAATCATACGCCTCGCTGTAAGCGGCGATGACGGCCAGCAGGTCGTCCTTTTTCGCAACGGTGTCGATCTTGTTGATGCACAAAATGGCGGGCAGGCGCGACTGC
>DJRC01000055.1:2599-3650 GCA_002437735.1 Oscillospiraceae bacterium UBA6370
AGCTCCTGCTCGGGGATGCCGACGTGCGGCACCGGCTCGACGAGCAGAGCGACGAGGTCCACGTCCGCGATGGAATCGCGCGCGACCTTCACCATGTAGTCGCCCAGACGGCTGCGCGGCTTGTGAAAGCCCGGGGTGTCGAGCAGGACGAGCTGCGTATCGCCCTCGGTCACGACGCCGTAGATGCGATTGCGCGTGGTCTGCGGCTTATTGGAAACAATGGCGATCTTCTCGCCGACGAGCGCGTTGGTCAGGCTGGATTTGCCGACGTTCGGACGCCCGCAGAGGGTGATCATGGCGGTTTTCGTCTTTTGCATAGGTGATCCTCAACTTTCTTCTATGTTGAACAGTTTGATTTATGCGTCGCCGCTGCCGCGGCGTACAAGCGTTTTCCGCATCCTATCGCTCGAGGTCGAGCCGCTTCATGATGGCTTCCTCATGTTCGCGCATCTGCGCCTTCATGGGGCCTTCGTCCAGATGATCGTAGCCTAAAAGGTGGAGCACGGAGTGCGTGACAAGGTAGGCAAGTTCGCGGCGGTTTGAGTGTCCGTATTCCTTCGCCTGCGCGGCAACGTGCTCGAGCGAGACGACCATATCGCCGAGCGGAACAAGGCCCGTGCCGGGGTCGGCGTCCTCCTCGCCCGGGAGCTCGCCAGGGGTAAGCTCGAACATTGGGAAGCTCAAAACGTCCGTTGCGCGGTCCACCTGCCGCATCTCACGGTTGATCTCGTGGATGGCCTCGTCGTTTGTCAGCCGCACGTCGATCTCACAGGGAAAATCCACGCCCTCGGCGGTGAGCGCCGTGCGGATGACCTTACGGATGAAGGCGCACTTGCTCTCGCCTGCTCCGGGTACATCCGAGGTGATGGGAATGTAATGTCTCTTTGCCATTATCGTTTCCTCTTTTCGTTCCGCGCGTTCTCATAGTCCGCGTAGGCCTTGATGATGCGCTGGACCATGACGTGGCGCACCACGTCCTGATCGGTCAGCTCGCAGATGCCGATGCCCTCGACATTTTTGAGCACGCGCACCGCCTGCTTGAGGCCGCTCA
>DJRC01000055.1:3758-13260 GCA_002437735.1 Oscillospiraceae bacterium UBA6370
CGGGTGAGGAACATTTTCATCTGCTCGCAGGAGGTGTTCTGCGCCTCGTCGAGAATGATGAAGCTGTCGTCGAGCGTGCGGCCGCGCATATAGGCGAGGGGCGCGACCTCGATGTTGCCGCGCTCTAAATACTTCTGGTAGGTTTCCGCGCCGAGCATATCAAAGAGCGCGTCGTAGAGCGGGCGGAGGTAGGGATCGACCTTGCTCTGCAGATCGCCGGGCAGAAAGCCGAGCCGCTCGCCGGCCTCGACTGCGGGGCGGGTCAGAATAATGCGGTTGATCTTCCGCTCGCGGAACGCCGCGACCGCTGCCGCGACGGCGAGATAGGTCTTGCCCGTGCCGGCGGGACCGACGCCGATGGTGACGGTATTCTGAAAGATGGAGTCCACATACTCCTTCTGACCGATGGTCTTGGGCTTGATGGGTCGGCCCTTGGCGCTGATGCAGATAACGTCCTGCGTCAGCTCGCCGATCTTCTCCTCCTGTCCCGAGCGTGCCAGTCCGATGACGTAGCGGACGTTCTGCTCGTTGATGGCCTCGCCGCGGTTTGAGAGCGTCAAAAGCGCGGAGAGCGCCTTGCAGGCGAGCATGGTGTCCTCCGGCTCGCCGTTGACGCGCAGCTCGCCCTCGCGGTTGGCGACGGTGACGTGGAATTCCGACTCGATGAGGCGGATATTCTCGTCAAACGAGCCGAAGAGGTTGATCGCCTGCTCTAGGCGTTCAATGCTGATGCGCTGTTCCATAGAAAAGCTTGTCCTTTCATAAGCTCCTGCGGCAGCGCCGCAGGAAAATGCGTTCAATCCGTTAAAATGGGCACGGTCTCGCCGATCTGCTCCAGACATTCCGCCGAGAGCGTGACGAGCAGCCAGTCCCCCTGCACCGCCGAGGCGACGCGCGTCGTCGTCACGGTGCCGCCGATCCTCGTGAGAAGATACGCCGAAAGCGTCCGTGCGCCGAACTCCTCCGCGTCCGCGCGTGTTCTTGTGACGGTGCGCGTTTCGTAGGGGCGCAGCGTCGTTTTCTCCCAGGTGAGCGGGAGCGCCATGCCGCCGGGCAGAGATAATTTTGTTTGATGTATTATTTTATCACAACTGCCCTGCAAATTGCTACTCCCTTTTGCGCCAAATTTTACCCGCCTTTCGCCCACAAGCAGCGCATAGCTGTGCTTTTCGTCATCGTCATACCGCTTTTCCTCATATTGCAGCGGGACCCGGATCGAAAGCTCATACCACGTCCTGCCCCAGACCTGCCCGCGCCCGGCGAGCAGGCGGCTCGCAACATTCGGGCGCTCGGGGCCCTCGGTCTGCACCGCGCCGGAAATGAGGAGCTGACCCGCCGTGACCGTGCTACCCTTTCTCACCATCGCCCTGCCGTCGTAGGCGCGGACCTCGGTGACGAGGGCGCTGCGCTTCGCGACGACGTTCGCGGGCGTGCGGTCGTCCGCCAGCTCCGGCTTGGGCACGCGGTCGCGCACGCTGACATAGGCGCGGCAGCCGCGGACGTTGACCGTCAGCCACGCGAGCTCGGGCAGCTCCGGCAGGGCGCGGTTGCAGATGTCCTGCGGACGGAAAGAGTAGGCGAAGCTGCCGCGGCGCAGGCCCTGCTTTTCCAAGACGCGGAGGATCTTTTCCGCCGGAACGGTATCGCTGCCGCTGACCTCGAAATCCCATATAAAGAAGGAATTGGCAAAGAACAGCGCGAGCATGAGCGCCAGCCCCGCGAGCAGCGTGTAGCGGCGGCGGAAGCGGCGCAGGAAAAAGGGCGCGCCCTCCGCGCGCTCGACGGTCAGCGCGGCATCCAGCGGCGCGAGGAGCCGCTCGAGCTTTTTTCGCTCAGCGGCGCGGATGGTGAAGGACAGCGCGCTCGCGCTCTCCCACCGGAGGTCGGAAAAGACGATGCCGTGCGCGCCGCAGAGGTTGAGCACCCGCTCGGGAAAGGCGCTCTCCATGCGCACGCGCAGCGTGCCGCGCAGCAGCCGGGCCGCACGATCCATGGTCCTCTCCCTCCTCCCTACCGCAGAAATTCAACGCCGTCGATGCGTCCGCCGATGCGCACCTCGCGCTCGGTCATGCTTTTGAGCGTCAGCCCCTCGCCGGTCACACGCAGCACCGCGCCGCCCACGCTCACGTCGATAAGCTCCGTGCCGTAGGCGAGCAGGCCCTCGTGCCCCTCCAAAAGGAGCTGGCGGTCACCGAGCAGCTCCATGTGGCTCAGCCCCGCCGCCACGTCGGCGGGCAGGTCGAACAGCTCCGCCATGCGGGCCAGATATTCCCTTCCGTTCACATCCATTGCGCTACCTCCCTGTGCGTTTGTCCCTGTCAGGCAAGGGTATGCGCGCAGGGACGGAAACTTGCCTGTCCGCGGCGCTTGCATTTTCGCCGCCGCGCTTTTATACTATGGGCAAGCAAACGCAAGGAGGCACGCCATGGAAACGAACATCTTCCGCGCCGTCAACTCGACGCTCATCTACCTTGAACGCGGCGACGAATATCTGATGCTGCACCGCACGAAAAAGGAGAACGACCTCAACCACGACAAATGGATCGGCGTGGGCGGCAAATTTGAGGACGGCGAGTCGCCCGAGGACTGCGCGCTGCGCGAAACGCAGGAGGAGACCGGTCTGACGCTCACGCGCTGGCGCTACCGCGGCCTCGTGACCTTTGTCTCCGATCGCTACGAGACGGAGTATATGCACCTCTTCACCGCCGACGGCTGGATCGGCACGCCGAAGGACTGCGACGAGGGCGAGCTGGCGTGGATCAAAAAGAGCGAGCTTTTGAAGCTCAAGCTTTGGGAGGGCGACAAGATTTTCCTGCGCCTGCTCGACACGGACGAGCCGTTTTTCTCGCTCAAGCTCAAGTACGAGGGCGATACGCTCGTGCTCGCCCGGCTCAACGGGAAGCAGCTGGAGGTCGGGAAATGAAGCCCAAGCTGCTTGTGAGCGCCTGCCTGCTCGGCACGCCCTGCCGCTATGACGGCAAGTCGAAGAAAAACGATGCCGTGTGCGCTCTCGCGGAGCGGTTTGAGCTGGTCCCCATCTGCCCCGAGGTGCTTGGGGGACTGCCCACGCCGCGCACGCCGAGCGAGCGGCGCGGCGCGCGCGTGGTGATGAGGGATGGGCATGATGTGACTGCGGAATACCGCCGCGGCGCAGAATGTGCGCTGGAGACGGCGCGGCGCGAGGGCGTTCTCGCCGCCGTGTTCAAGGAGCGCAGCCCGAGCTGCGGCAGCGGCGAAATTTACGACGGCACGTTCACCGGTGCGCTCACCGCCGGAGACGGCGTGACGGCGGAGCTCCTGAAGGCGAACGGCATTATAGTCTATGGTGAAAGCGAACAAAGCTTAACGAAATTTTTATGCGCTGTTGGTCATTCTACCTAAGTTTTTTCCCACGCTTTTGGCGCTCGTCCGACTTGTTTTTTCACTCGTTCTATTATATAATTTCATATGGTTATGAATACTTTCCAGGGATCAAGGCGTATCTAAAAAATTGAGGAGGAATTTTCATGAAGTTTTCCAGCAAGGTCGAAAAATGCGGCCAGTCCCCGATGCGTAAGTTCCACCCCTACGCGGTGGCAGCCAAGGCACGCGGCATCAAGGTCTATCACCTAAACATCGGCCAGCCCGACGTGCAGACCCCTCCCGCCTTTTTTGAAGCCATCCGTAAGTTCGAGCAGCCCGTGCTCGAATACGCTCCCTCCCCCGGTATCCCCGAGCTGATCGACGCCATCAAGGGCTACTACGATAAGCTCGATATGCACTTTGATAAGAGCGAGATCTACATCACTACCGGCGGCAGCGAGGCGCTCTCCATCGTGCTCCAGTGCATCCTCGACGACGGCGACGAAATTCTCATTCCCGAGCCGTTCTACCCCAACTACAACACCATGGTGCGCACCTGCGGCGCGTCCATCACCCCCATCCCGACCTGCCCCGAGGAGGGCTATCACTACGCCGAGCGCGCGAAGATCGAGCCGCTCATCAATGAGCACACCCGCGCCATCATGGTCACGAACCCCGGCAACCCCACCGGCGTGGTGCTGACGGACGACGAGATGAGGATGCTCGTTGACCTTGCCAAGAAGCACGACCTGTTCCTCATCGGCGACGAGGCCTACCGCGAGTTCGTCTACGGCGGCGAGCCGTTGCAGTCCTTCGGCTCCTTTGCCGAGGAAGCGCCGGAGAACATCGTCGTCATCGACACCGTTTCCAAGCGCTTTTCCGCCTGCGGCGCGCGCATCGGCTGCCTCATCACCAAGAATAAGGAGCTGCTGGGCCACGCGCTCAAGTATTGCCAGTCCCGCCTTTCCGTCGCCACGCTCGACCAGGTCGCGTCCGCGAACCTTTATACCGTCGGCCCCGAGTATTTCGCCGCCGTGCGCGACGAGTACAAGAAGCGCCGCGACACGCTCGTGCGCAAGCTGCGCGAGATCCCCGGCGTCATTTTTGACTGCCCGAAGGGCGCGTTCTACCTGATGGCCGCCCTGCCGGTGGACAATGCCGACGACTTCCAGCGCTGGCTGCTCGAGGAGTTCAACGACAACGGCGAGACCGTCATGTTCGCCCCCGGCGCGCCGATGTACGCAACGCCCGGCAAGGGCCTCAACGAGGTCCGCATGGCCTACGTCCTCGAAGCGGAGAAGATCGAGCGCGCCATGGATATCCTCAAGAAGGCCATCGAGGTGTACAACGCGAAATGATCCGTCATATCGTCATGTGGAGGTTCCGCGAGGGAACGGAGCGCGAGCAGGAGCAGTTCCTCACCGGACTGCGTGGGCTTTTCGGGGTCATCCCCCAGCTCAAGCGCTGCGAGGTGAAACGCTGCGTCGGCAAGGACAACTACGACGCCGTGCTCGTCGCCGAGTTTGCGTCGATGGAGGACCTGCAGACCTATAAGGACGATCCGCGGCACAAGGCCGTGAGCGCCCTCTGCAAGTCCATCCGCACCGACCGCGTCGCCGCGGACTACGAGATCTGATACAGGAGAGCCGGCCGTTTGGTCGGCTCTCTTTTCTTCGCTGCGCGGATAATTTTCACACGGCGCTCATACGCTCTTGCGAAAGGGGGGCGAGGCTGTGGAACGACTGCGCGGCGCGGCAGCGCTGCTTTTTCCGGTGCTTTTCGGCGCGGCGCTGCTCCTTTTCCCCGACGTGAGCGCGGCAGCGGCACGGGAGGGGGTAACGCTGTGCCTGCAAACGGTGCTGCCGTCGCTCTTTCCGTTCTTCGTGCTCTCATCGCTGCTCGTGCAGAGCGATGTGCCGCGGCTGCTCTCCCGCGCGATGGCGGGCGTCATGCACCCGCTCTTCGGCGTGAGCGGCGTGGGCGCGAGCGCGCTCATTTTAGGACTGTTGGGCGGGTATCCGGTCGGCGCACGGACGGTCGCGGAGCTGTACGGACGCGGCGAGATCACGCGGGAGGAGGCCGAGCAGCTGCTCGCGTTCTGCAACAACTCCGGCCCCGGCTTTTTTCTCGGCGTGTGCGGCACGGCGGTGTTCGGCAGCGTGCGGGCGGGAATGTATCTCTATCTCATCCACGTCGGCGCGGCGCTTGTGACCGGAGTCCTGCTGCGGCGCGACCTCGGTCTGCCGCGCCGGAGGGCCGTTCCGCGGCAGCGCGCGCCGTTCGACCTCGCCGCGGCGCTCCCCGCGGCGGTGCAGGGCTCGTTCGCGGCGGTCGGGTGCGTCAGCGCCTTTGTGATCTTTTTCATGGTGCTGCTGCGGCTCCTGTCGCTCGTGCCCGCGCTCGCTGCGCTGCCACCGCTGCCGCGCGCGGCGCTGTTCGGTCTTGTGGAGATGACGAACGGCGTGAACGCCCTGCCCGCCACGCGCGCGGGCTTTGTGCTCTGCGCCGCTGTGATGAACTGGGGCGGGCTGAGCGTGCAGGCACAGACCCGCGCAATGCTCGCGGGGAGCGGGCTGTCCGCGCGGCGGTGCGTGATCGGGAAGGCGGTGCAGGCGCTCGTCGGCATCCCGCTCGCGCTGCTCGCGGCGGGGCGGCTTTTCTGAAAGGTCTTGCGCCGCGGCGCGGGAGAGGCTATACTGAGGGTGCGGCCTTCGCCGCACCCTTTACTTTACGAAAGAAAGGCGGACCGCCGCCATGCCGAAGCTTTTCCCCATCACCGATTTTGCCGATCCCGCGTTGGACGTTTACGCGCGCCTGACCGAAAATCAGCTCGTGAACCGCGAGGACCTCTCGCAGGGGCTTTTCATCGCGGAAAGCCCCAAGGTCATCGAGCGGGCGCTGAACGCGGGCTATGTACCCGTTTCGTTCCTAATGGAGCCGCGCCACGTCGAAACACAGGCGCGGGACATTCTCGCACGCTGCGGCGATGTGCCCGTCTACACCGCGCCGCTGGACGTTTTGAAGCAGCTCACCGGCTTCCCGCTCACGCGCGGGATGCTCTGCGCCATGCGCCGCCGGCCGCTGCCGGCGGTCGAGACGGTCTGCGCGGGCGCGAGACGCGTCGCCGTGCTGGAGGACGTGATGAACCCGACGAATGTGGGCGCGATCTTCCGTTCTGCGGCAGCGCTCGGCATCGACGCCGTGCTGCTGACGCAGGCGTGCAGCGACCCGCTCTACCGCCGCGCCATCCGCGTGAGCATGGGCACGGTTTTTCAGGTGCCGTGGACATACCTGCCGGAGGGCTGGCCGCAGGCGCTCCGCGCCCTCGGCTTCACGACGGCGGCGATGGCGCTGTGCGACGCTTCGCTGCCCATCTACGCCCCGCAGCTCAAAAAAGCGGACAGGCTCGCCGTCGTGCTCGGCACGGAGGGCGACGGTCTCGCGGAGTCGACCATTGCCGCGTGTGACTGCACGGTGCGCATCCCGATGACGCACGGCGTGGACTCGCTGAACGTTGCCGCGGCGAGCGCGGTGGCGTTCTACCAGCTCGCGCTGCTCGCGGGATTTTCCGAGACGGAAGACTAACTTTGCAAGTCAAATCAAGCGCCGAGCGCCGCCGCGCGGTATACTGCGTGCAGAGCGGTTCGGAACGGGGTGAACAAGGATGTATGAATGGCGCAGACAGATCCAGCAGATCGTCGACGAGATCGACGGCTGCATCCGCAGCCACGACGACGCAGCGCTCACGCTGCGTTCGCTTTCGCGCACGCTGGGCTACTCGGAGTATTACACCACGCGGAAGTTCCGCGAGATCTCCGGGATGCAGCTGCGCGACTATCTGCGCCGGCGGCGGCTGGCGTTCGCCCTGCGCGAGGTGCGCGACAGCGAACGCAGCCTTCTCGACATCGCGCTCGACTACGGCTTTTCCTCGCACGAAGCGTTTACGCGGGCCTTTAAGGACGCCTACGGCGTCACGCCCAGCGCGTACCGCGCCGCGCCGAGGCCCGTGGTCCTGCGCACCAAGATCCACCCGTTTGACCGCTACTTTCTTGGCTTAGGAGAAATTGGTATGGCAACATCAAAGGACGGCGTCAAAACTTATTTTGTGACGATCCCCGCGCACAGGTTCTTGCACATCGAAAACCGCGAGAGCAACGGCTACTGGGACTTCTGGCAGAAGCAGGCGCTCATTCCCGGACAGGACTGCGAAACGATCTGCGGCCTGCTCGAGAGCATTCAAGGCAAGCTCGACGATGACGGCAGCGAGTACGCAGGACAGGTCATGGGCTATCTCAACGACGCGACGGGCCGGCTGTGCGACTGGGGCTATCTGCGCACGGAGTGCTACGGCGCGCGGCTTCCCGCCGACTACCGCGGCGAGGTGCCCGCGCAGATGCTCCTCACGGACATTCCCGAGGGGGAATACCTCGTCTTTGAGCACGGCCCGTTCGACTACGAGCAGGAGTGCCGCACAGTGGAGGAGAAGGTCGAGACCGCGATGCGGGAATTTGACTACGCCGCCGAGGGCTGCGCCCTCGACACGCAGACGCCCGGGCGCGTCACCTACTTTTACTTCAATCCCGGACAGTATTTCAAGTACATCCGTCCGGTAAAGCGGCTCGACAAGTGAAAAAGCTCCGTCTGCCGATGGCAGACGGAGCTTTTTTGTTTTTCTTGTTAGGGCTTCACCTTTTCAAGAAGCCGAACAGACCCTTCTTTTCCCCGGCGGGGCGCGCGCTCACTGCGGTGACCTCATAGCCGGTCTCCGCGATCGCCTGACGCAGCGCCGCCTCGTCCAGCCCGTTTTCCGAGAGGATGACCGCCTGCCCCTTGCTGTGAGAGGCGGTGACCTTCCTGACCGCAAACCGGGCACGAATGACGTCGCAGATGTGCGCTTCACACATTCCGCACATCATGCCGCTGATGTTTACCGTTGTTTCGATCATGGTAATATACACTCCTTTTTTCGATTTGTCCAGTATCTCCTGCAGCCGGTCATCCTTAGCCTTCCAGACGGAATAAAGGCGGCATCACACCGTTTCATGCGATGCCGCCTTTTCTGCTTTACTGCTTACCGTGGCACTCGCCGTGCATGGCGCAGTGTGCGCAGTTGCAGCCGCAGGAGAACCTTCCCTGTTTCTTCTGCCGGATCAAATGAAGAGAGATAGAGGTGACAATGGCAAGCAAAATGGCAGAGATAACGATCGTTGACAGATTTGCGGTAATCCAGTTCAACATGAAAGCTCACTCCTTTGGAAGAAAATAATCAAATGGGAGATCAGACCTTGGCGCTGAGCTTCGTGGCCTCCTTGTAGGGCTTGAAGAGCATATACACGATGAGCGCGAGCGCCGCAACGGCAGCGATCAGGCCGAGAACGTTCAGGCTGCCGGTGAAGGCGTTGCCGAACTGGTTGATCATCAGGGCGACAAGATAGGCGAAGCCGCACTGATAGCCGATGGCGAACCAGGTCCACTTGGCGTTGTTCATCTCGCGCTTGATGGCGCCGATGGCCGCGAAGCACGGAGCGCACAGCAGGTTGAAGACGAGGAAGGAATAGCCGCTGATCTGCGTGAAGGCCGCGCCGATCTCGGTCCAACCGTCGGGATACAGGATGCCCATGGTGCCGACGATGTTCTCCTTGGCGACCAGGCCGGTAATGGAGGCGACAGCCGCCTGCCATGTGCCCCAGCCGAGAGGCGCAAAGATCCACGCGATAGCGTTGCCGATCTTGGCGAGGATGGAGGCGTCGATCTGTTCCTCAGAGAGCATCTGGAACGCGCCGTCGACCCAGCCGAAGTAGGTGGTGAACCACACAACGATGGTGGAAAGCAGGATGATGGTGCCGGCCTTCTTGATGAAGGACCAGCCGCGCTCCCACATGGAGCGGAGGACATTGCCGACGGTCGGCCAGTGGTAAGCGGGAAGCTCCATCACGAAGGGAGCGGGATCACCGGCGAACATCTTGGTCTTCTTGAGCATGATGCCGGAGATGATGATGGCGGCCATGCCGACGAAGTAGGCGGAGGTGGCGACCCATGCGGCGCCGCCGAAGATCGCGCCGGCGACCATGGAGATGAAGGGCACCTTCGCGCCGCAGGGGATAAAGGTCGTGGTCATGATCGTCATACGGCGGTCACGCTCGTTTTCAATGGTACGGGA
>DJRC01000055.1:13343-14006 GCA_002437735.1 Oscillospiraceae bacterium UBA6370
CCCGGGATGCCGCAGCCGGTGCCGATGAGCATGGGGATGAAGGACTTACCGGACAGACCGAACTTGCGGAAGATACGGTCGAGCACGAAGGCGATACGGGCCATGTAGCCGCAGGCCTCGAGGAAGGCGAGCATCAGGAACAGCACGAGCATCTGCGGCACGAAGCCGAGCACCGCGCCGACACCGGCGACGATACCGTCCAGGATCAGGCCGTTGAGCCAGTCTGCCGTACCGGCAGCCTCCAGACCGTTGCCGATGAGAACGGGGATGCCGGGGACCCACACGCCGTAGTCGGCGGGGTCGGGCTCGTCAAAGCCGTTCTCTCTCACATACTCCACGGCGTCCACATAGGTCATGGGAACGGTGGACTCCTCGTCGGCGTCCTCGGGGATGGCGTCGTAGTAGACGGTCATCTCGTTCTGGGCCAGAGTCTCCTCGTCCTCCACCTCGATGGTGACGCTGTCGGAGTTAGGCTCGACGGACATCAAGTCGGCTACCGCGGCCTCGGGGTCGAAGCCCTCGAACTCGGTGTCCAGCTCGAAGTAGCCGCTGATGGCCTCCATCGCGGCGGTGTGGTTGTCGGCGACCTCGGTGTACTCGGCGGTGCCGATGCCGAACAGGTGCCAGCCGTCGCCGAACAGGCCGTCGTTGGCCCAGTCGGTC
>DJRC01000055.1:14107-17534 GCA_002437735.1 Oscillospiraceae bacterium UBA6370
CGGTTGGTGACGATCTTATCGATCTTATCGGAGGCGGAGAGCTGACCGTGGTTCTTTTTCTTGTAGCAGCCCTTGATGATCTGCGCGATGTAAACGTAGCGCTCGTTGGTGATGATGCTCTCGGCGTCGTCGTCCAGCTCAGCCTCGGCGGCCTTGATGTCCGATTCGATGTGCTGCATGGTTTCGGCCGGGATGGTCAGCTTCTCGAGCACCTTATCGTCGCGCTCGAAGATCTTGATGGCGTACCAGCGCTGCTGCTCCTCGGGCATATTGTGGACCGCCGCCTCCTCGATGTGCGCGATGGCGTGCTCCACAGGGCCGGAGAAGGTGTGCATCGGGATGGTCTTGCCGCCCTCGGCAGCCTTGACGGCAGCCTCCGCCGCCTGCATCACGCCGTCGCCCTTGAGCGCGGAGATCTCGACGATCTCGCAGCCCAGCTCGCGGGAGAGCTCGGCGACGTTGATCTGGTCGCCGTTCTTGCGGACCACGTCCATCATGTTGATGGCGATGACCACGGGGATGCCCAGCTCGGTGAGCTGCGTCGTTAAGTACAGGTTACGCTCGAGGTTCGTGCCGTCGATGATGTTCAGGATGGCGTCGGGACGCTCGGTGATTAGGTAGTTACGGGCAACGACCTCCTCCAGCGTGTAGGGGGACAGGGAGTAAATGCCGGGCAGGTCCATGATGATGACGTCGTCATGCTTCTTGAGCTTGCCCTCCTTCTTCTCCACGGTGACGCCGGGCCAGTTGCCGACGAACTGGTTGGAGCCCGTCAGCGCGTTGAACAGGGTCGTCTTGCCGCAGTTGGGGTTGCCCGCAAGGGCAATTTTGATCTGCTTTTCCATATCATGCTCCTTCCGGTTCAAGAGCTTGAACCGATCTGCAAAAATTTATGACTTGCTTTATTCCACTTCGATCATTTCGGTATCCGCCTTGCGCAGGCTCAGCTCGTAGCCGCGCACGGTGACCTCCATCGGGTCGCCCAGAGGCGCTACCTTGCGGACAAAGACCTCGGTGCCCTTGGTGATGCCCATGTCCATGATGCGGCGCTTGACAGGACCCTCGCCGTGCAGCTTCACGACCTTGACGGTCTGGCCGATCTGGACGTCTCGCAAAGTTTTCATGTTCCTCTCTCCTTCTATATCAAAATTATTTGCGCTCAAATCATGATCTTGCGCGCCATCTCTTCGCTGATGGCCACGCGGGATTCCTTGATCTTGACAATGATGTTTCCGCCCATCGCGGCGACCACGGTGGCGGTCCCGCCCGGGGTAAAGCCGAGGTCCTCGAGATGCTTGCGCAGCTCCGGACTCCCGCCGACTCGGAGGATCAGATTTTCCTCGCCGACATTGGCAAGTGCAAGCGGCATCATGGTATTCCCTCCCCGTTCTTTGGTTAGCAAGCTCTAACTGATATTGAAAAAAGAATGGCTAAAGCGTTAATCTTCTCTAACCGGTGTGCAGTTTAGCACGTCTAACTACTTTTTGTCAATAGCCTTTTTCAAAAACTTTTTGCCGCTTGCAATTTTGGTTAAACTGTGTTAACCTAAGAATACTTTTAACTGGAAGGGTCGTGCAATTCGATGGAAATTTTACGCGCATCGGAGGACTATCTCGAGTCCATGCTGATGATGAAGCTCAAGCACGGATACATTCGCTCCATTGACGTGGCGGAGCACCTCGGCGTGACGAAGCCGAGCGTCACCTATGCCACGCGCCGCCTCAAGGAGAGCGGGCACATCACGATGGATAAGGACGGGCTCATCACGCTCACAGAGACGGGCATGGCCGTCGCCGCCAAAATGCTCGACCGCCACAAAACGCTCACCGCCTTCCTCATCGCCCTCGGCGTGGACGCCAGGACCGCGGAGGAGGACGCCTGCAAGATCGAGCACGACATCAGCCAGCAGACCTACGACGCCATCTGCGCGCACGCGCGCGCCAACCTGCAGCCGAACCGATAAGCGACTGAAAACCGAAACGGGAGCCGAAGCGATGCTTCGGCTCCCGTTTTCCGTCCGATTTACTTTTCCTGCTTCAACCGCGCAAGCTCCGCGCGCAGGACCTCGTTCTGCGCCTGCAGATTGTCGAGCTTGCCGTTCACCACCGCAAGCTGACGCTTCAGCTCCGAGGCGACGATGCGCTTATAGAACTGCCGCTTTCCGACCGCGCTCATGACAGAGATCGCCAGCGCCGCCCCGCCGACAGCCAGCGCGGCCTTTTTCACGTCCGCCTTGCGCAGCACCTGCACGACCGCCCGCTTGCCGAGCCTCGCGGGGTATGCCAGCTCCGGCACGCTCAGCGCCTCCGGCACGGCAAGCACCGGCAGAGTCTCCTGCTTTGTGATCCGCTTCATAGAAGTGTCCCCCTTTGCTTTAATTTAGGCCGCCGAGATACCAGGCCAGCGCGAGCTGCGCGAGCAGGATCGCCGGCAGGCCGTATTTGAAGTACCAATGGCGCGTTTTGTGGTGCCAGACGCGCATCCCGAGAATGGCTCCCACGCTGCCGCCGAGGATAGCGAGCAGAAAGAGCGTCTTTTCTGGCACGCGGCGCGCGCCCTGCACCTTGCTCCGTGCCTTGTCCCAGCCGTAGACGGCGAAGGCCAGCACGTTGACGGCGAGCAGATAGACGACGAGCGGCGCAGGGCTGCCCGTGACGAATACCGCCGTCGGACCGTCCGCCCCGCCGATCACGCCGAGCGAGAGCGCCCCGCTCACCGTTCGAGCTTCGCCAGCTCCACTGCGGCGGCAGCGCCGAGGCGGGCGTTGTTGAACACGAGCTGGATGTTGGAGTCGAGGCTGTCGCCGCCGGTGAGATCCTTGATCTTGGCGAGCAGATAGGGTGTGGTGGCCTTGCCGTGGATGCCGTCCTTCTTCGCGTCCTCGACGGCCTCGGCGATCGCCTTGTCGATCACGGCCTTATCCATGGAATACTCCTCGGGGATGGGGTTCGTGACGAGCAGGCCGCCGCGCAGACCCAGCTCCCGCTTGACGTGGAACGCCTTGGCAAGCTCGGCGGGGGTATCAAGCTCATAGTCCACACCGAAGCCGGACTTGCGCGTGTAGAACGCGGGCAGCTCGTCGGTGCCGTAGCCGATGACGGTCACGCCGTGGGTCTCGAGGTATTCGAGCGTCAGACCGAGGTCAAGAATGGACTTCGCGCCCGCGCAGATGACCATGACGGAGGTGTCGGCCAGCTCCTCGAGGTCGGCGGAGATGTCGAATGTCTCCTGCGCGCCGCGATGCACGCCGCCGATGCCGCCGGTAGCAAACACGCGGATGCCCGCCATGTCGGCGATCATCATGGTGGTGGTGACGGTGCAGGCGCCGTCCCTGCCCTGCGCGACGAGCACGGGCAGGTCGCGGCGGGACGCCTTGGGGATGCCCGCGCCGGTCTTGCCGAGATAGTCGATCTCCTCCTTGGAGAGA
>DJRC01000053.1:0-493 GCA_002437735.1 Oscillospiraceae bacterium UBA6370
GTCACCGAGGGCGTGTGGGACAGCCGCTATCGCTACGTCGGCGAGCTCACGCGCATGGGCGCGCAGATCCGCGTCGAGGGCCGCACCGCCATCGTCGAGGGCGTGGAAAAGCTCACCTCCGCCAACATTCAGGCCTACGACCTGCGCGCGGGAGCGGCCATGCTCATCGCCGCGCTCGCCGCGGACGGCGTGAGCGAGATCACGAACGTGCAGTATATCGAGCGCGGGTATGAGGACATCATCGGCAAGCTCCGCGCCCTCGGCGCGAGGATCGACTGCGTGGAGGAGAACGACGAGCCACCCATCCGCCAGATCGGCTGAACCGCAAAAGGAAAAGCACCGACCTTCGTCGGTGCTTTTTTGTTGGCAGATCGCCTCAGCCCACCAGATAGCCCACGCCCATAATGAGGTAGAGCGGGCCGAAGCAGTAGGGCATGAAAAGCTCGTTGTGCGGGATCTTGACCTTGAAGCAGTCCGTCAGCACCATGATCTC
>DJRC01000053.1:521-3178 GCA_002437735.1 Oscillospiraceae bacterium UBA6370
CCATGATCTCGCAAATGTAAGCGATGGCACCGAAGAGATACCCCACCGCGCGGAGGATCGGGTAGCGGTTGGAAACGAGAGACAGCAGGAACAAGATCGCCGCCAGCAGGACCATCGCATTGCGGAAGCGCAGCGCGATCTGCGCCGGCGTGCTCTTTCCTTTGCCGATCAACAGGTCCTCATCGCCCCAGAATTTCTCCAGCGCGGATTCGACTTCTTGATACTTATCCTGTGGTTCCGTCATAACGGCCCCGCCCCCCTTTCCAAAATTTAGTCAACGGCTCATTCCGTTTTGTTATTTTTAGTATACCGAAAATCTATGTCGTTGTAAAGAAGTTGTTAAGAATTGATGTGTAAAAAATTTATGCCGTCTTTACACAGGATATGTGCAACTTGCACGACTTTTTCTTTTGACTATTATCCTGCGCTGTGGTATTCTTGGGAGTAGATCAGATAAAGGACCGTTTTCCATGGAATTTTACACGCTTGCCAGCGGCTCGAGCGGCAACTGCTCGCTCGTGTGCGCGGGCGACACGCTGCTGCTCATCGACGCGGGCATCTCCTGCCGCCGCATCGAGCAGTCCCTCCGCGCGCTGGGGCGGACGCTCGGCGACCTGACCGCCGTTTTCATCACGCACGAGCACGCCGACCACGTCGGCGGCCTCGCCACACTCAGCAAAAAATGCGCCGCCCCGGTCTATGTCACGCGCGGCGTGTCGCATATCCTCACCTGTCCCGTCGTCGCCTTCACCGCGGGCGACACGCTGAAATTCGCGGGCTGCACCGTGCGCTCGTTTTCCACCTCTCACGACGCCGTGGACCCCGTCGGCTACCGCGTCGACGCCACCGACGGCTCGCTCGGCATCCTGACCGACACCGGCTTCGTCACCGACGCGGCGCGCGAGGCGCTCGCGGGCGTGGATACGCTCCTGCTTGAGGCCAATCACGACGTGGAAACGCTGCAATACGGCCCCTATCCCTATTTCCTCAAGCGCCGCATCCTCGGCGACGAGGGGCATCTGTCCAACGACGCGGCGGCGGAATTTGCGCGGCTCGCCGTGCAGAGCGGCACGCGCGACATCCTGCTCGCGCACCTTTCCAAGGAGAACAACACGCCCGAGCTGGCGGAGTACGCCGTCGCCCGCGCGCTGCAGTCCGCGGGACTTTCCGTGCGGCTCGGCGTCGCGCCGCGCGACGCCATGAGCGAGGTACATCTATGCAGAAGGTCACCGTCCTTTGCGTCGGCAAACTGAAGGAAGCATTCTACGCGGCAGCCGTCGCGGAGTACCAGAAGCGCTTACAGCGCTACTGCAAATTAGAGATCGTGGAGCTGCCGGAGCAGAAGCTCCCCGAGTCGCCCTCTCCTGCCGGGATCGAGCAGGCGCTCGCAAAGGAGGCATCGCTCATCGAGGAGCGGCTCCCCAAGGGCGGCGCGGTCATTGCCCTGTGCATCGAGGGCACTGAGCTGAGCAGCGAAGCCCTCTCGAAAAAGCTGATGCAGCTTGCCTCTGCGGGCGCTTCGCAGCTGACGTTTCTCATTGGAGGCAGCTTCGGCCTGCACCCGCGCGTGAAGCAGCGCGCCGACCTGCGCCTTTCCATGTCGCCCATGACCTTCCCGCACCATCTGGCGCGGGTGATGCTGCTCGAGCAGCTCTACCGCGCGTACCAGATCGACGCCGGCACGCGCTATCATAAATAAGGAGGAAGCACCATGTCCTTTCCCAAGCTGAGCTGGGGCCGTGAAAAGCACGACCTCGCCGACCGCTGGCCCAAGGGGCCGGACGGCTCGCCCGAAAAGCCCGCCTTTCTCGCCGACTCGACCGAGGAGGACAACGCCGCGGGCATGACCGTCGAAATGCTGCGCGTCTACGGCATCCCCGTGATGAAGAAGTACGACGATAAGGACGGCACGCTCGGCAAGGTCCTGTTCGGCACGCCGAACGGCGGCGTCGGGCTGTATGTACCCGAAAGCATGCTCGAGGACGCGAGGAACCTTCTCGCGCCCGTGGAGGAATCAACTCAAAATGAGGAGGAATCGTAATGGATTATCGCAAGGAATATGAAAAGTGGCTCGCCTCCCCCGCGCTGAGCGAGGACGAGCGCGCTGAGCTCAGGGCGCTCGAGGGCGACGACAAGGAGATCAAGGCCCGCTTCTACGGCCCGCTCGAGTTCGGCACCGCGGGCCTGCGCGGCACGATGTACACGGGCCTGCACAACATGAACCGCCACGTCATCCGCTGGGCGACGCAGGGCTTTGCCAACGTCATCCGCGCCGAGGGCGGGGAGGCGATGAAGAAGGGCGTTGCCGTGTGCATGGACTGCCGCAACCACTCCGCCGAATTTGCCCGCGAGACCGCCTGCGTCATGGCCGCCAACGGCATCCATGTGCGGCTGTTTGAATCGCTGCGCCCCACACCCGAGCTTTCCTTCGCCGTGCGTGAGTACGGCTGTCAGGCGGGCGTGAACGTCACCGCCAGCCACAACCCCAAGGAGTACAACGGCTACAAGGTCTACTGGTCCGACGGCGCGCAGCTGCCGCCGCAGCACGCCGCGGCCATTGCCGACGAGCTGACACGGATCGACATTTTCACGGGCGTGAAGTCGATGGATTACGAGCAGGCTCTGGCCGAGGGCAGGATCGAGCTGCTCGGCGAGGA
>DJRC01000008.1 GCA_002437735.1 Oscillospiraceae bacterium UBA6370
GCCGCCCGTCGTGCGCCTCAGTTCAGCAAGCGTTAACAGCCCTTCTTACAAGCACCCGCTTTGGCGGGTGCTTGTTTTTGCCCGCAGGCGGGAAAAAGGGTCTTGACATGGATGGTTTATCCATGATAAACTCACAGCAAGAAAGTGGTTTATTCAAAATAAACCGAAAGGAGACCGCCGATGGACGAAAGGAAAATGGGCACGGTGCAGACGCAGTTTGCCGAGCTTATATGGAAGCACGAACCGATCGGCTCCGGCGAGCTGGTGAAGCTGTGCGAAAGAGAATGGGGCTGGAAGAAGCCGACGACCTACACTGTACTGCGCAAGCTCTGCGAGCGGGGCATTTTTCAAAATGAAAACAGCGTGGTCACCGCGCGGATCACGCGGGAGGAATACTACGCCGCGCAGGGCGAACGGCTGGTGGAGGACGCCTTTGACGGCTCGCTGCCCGCCTTTGTCGCGGCCTTCACCGCGCGCAAGGCGCTTTCGGCGGAGGAGGTCGCCGCGCTGCGAAAGATGATCGACGCATACGGGAAGGAGTCGTGAGCGCATGAGCGGTATTTTTCTCAAGCTCCTTAATCTGAGCATTTCGGCGAGCTGGCTGGTGTTGGTCGTGCTGGCGCTGCGCCTTGTGCTCAAAAGGGCGCCGAAGTGGGTGAACGTCCTGCTCTGGGGCATGGTCGCGCTGCGCTTGATGCTGCCGTTCTCCATCGAGAGCGCGCTGAGCCTGATTCCGAGCGCGGAGACGGTCAGCCCCGAGGTCGTGCAGTTCGATCCCGCGCCGACCATCACGAGCGGCGTGGAGATCATCGACAACGCGGTGAATCCTGCGCTCAGCGAGAGCTTTGCCGCCGCGCCGGGCGCGAGCGTCAACCCGCTCTATGTGTGGACGGGGATCGCGGCCGTCGTGTGGCTCATCGGTCTTGCGGCGATGCTGCTCTACGCGCTCGTGAGCTATCTGCGCCTGCGGCGGCGCGTGCGCGCCTCCATCCGGCTGCGGGAGAATGTCTACGTCTGCGATGACATCGCCTCACCGTTCATTCTCGGCATCGCGAAGCCGCGCATTTATCTGCCCTCCGCGATGGAGGAGGCGCGGCAGCGCAGCGTGCTGCTGCACGAATGGGCGCACCTTGCGCGGCACGACCACTGGTGGAAGCCGCTGGGCTTCGCGCTGCTTGCCGTCTACTGGTTCAATCCGCTGCTGTGGCTGGCCTATGTGCTGCTCTGCCGTGATATTGAGCTGGCCTGCGACGAACGTGTTCTGCGCGGCATGGACGCCGGGCAGATCCGGGATTATTCGAGCGCGCTGCTCGCGTGCAGCGTGCCGCGGCGTATGCTTGCCGCCTGCCCACTCGCCTTTGGCGAGGTGGGCGTGGGCGAGCGCGTGAAGAACGCGCTGCGCTACAAAAAGCCCGCGTTCTGGGTGGTCGCAGCCTCAGTCCTCGTCTGCGCCGTCGTGGCGGTCTGCTTTCTGACGAATCCCGAGCGCGCGACGATGAAGTGGGCGAAGGAGCTGCGCGTGGAGGACGTGGCGCGCATCGAGCTGACGACCATGCCGCAGACGCCCGACAAGCAGTACAAGGACTTTGACGCGGAGGAGTTCGCCGAAGTGGTCGCGCTCATCAACAGGAGCGGCGGCCGGTATGTCCGCAGTATGGAGCTGCTTGCCGGCGGCAGCACCGAGCTCTATGTCACCACGACGGACGGTGTGCGGCACACGGTCGTGAACAATGGCAACGTCTACCTCTGCATTGACGGCGACGCCTACCGGAATTTCTACATCGCGTGGCCGTACACCGAGGGGAACGCCCCCATTCCGGAGGGCTTTTTCACCGGCGATGAGCAGGGCGGCGGCGAGGCTGACCGCTTCTATATGGATGATTGGAGCATCTGCGTGGTCGGCAGATGGCTGCACAACGCCGGAACGTGCATATGGTGGTCTGACAGCAGCGACGCTTACCTTGGCGTTGTGAAGCATACCGGTCTTGCGGAGGATCTGACCGGCCTGCAAAACGCCGGTCGCGCCGTAGAGGAGCTGGACGGCTGCTACCGCTGCGTCACGCAGGAGGGGTTAAGCAACACGGTCGTCTACCTCTATCCCGCGCCGTCCGGCGAGTCGTACTACCGGGTAGAGACCCATTGGAGCTACGACGACGCGGATGAGCCAGAGGTTGAATTGCAGGCAAGGCAGCTTCGCACGATGGCGGAGAGCTTCCGGTTCGAGGAGGACGGTGCGGAGGATGACCTCATCGGTGCGCTGCTTGCGCGTGCTGGCTTCGGGAGCATCTCAAGCTACCGCCTTGGGACCGGGGCGAACGGCAGAGAGCTTGCGCTCACGAGCGAGCTGATCCTGGCACTGCAGGACGCGGCACAGACGCTCAAGGCGACGGATGCTTCCGCCGCTTCCGGAAGCTCTGCCGTCTCGGTGAGCCTCAAGATCGAGGAGAGCCCCGTGACGATGGAAAGGGGTGTGCAGCCCTACGAGGTGTTCTTCATCAGCGGCAGCGAACGCAGGAGCACGGAGAGCAAAGAGCTTTATCTTTACCTGTGCGCGCTGGGCGATGGCGGATATGTCGAGGTGCACGACCTTGATGATGACGGCTGCTGCGAGGCGTTGCGCTGGGCGAACGCCAACAACCGCCGGAACATCGTGATCTACGCGGCGCGCGACGGGCGTGTGGAGCAGCTCGATGTGAACGAGACGCTGGGCTGCATCGCTTCCGATTACACGGGCTCGATCACCAATCTCCCGCGCGAGTATAAAAAGCTTATCAACGCCATTTACGAGCCGGGCAAGGGGGGAGAGCTGTATCGTTACCGCGGCGGTACATTGGAATATGTGACCACGCTGGATGCGGCGCTCGGCGGCACGGCGAGCGTGACCGGCTACGCCGCCTACGACGCGCTGCTCGCCGAGATCGCCGACCTGCGGCGCTCCGGCGCGAGCGACATAGAGACCGATTTCAGCTCCGACCTTTTGGCGGTGAACGACTATTATCAGTCGCCCGGCTGGCTGCTGCGCGACCTGGACGGCGACGGCACGGTCGAGCTGCTGCTCGGCGCGGACTGGGGCGACGGCCACACCGTGATCCTCAATATCTACCGCCTCGACGGCGCGAAAGCCGTCCGCGTCGTGGACGGCTGGAGCCGCAGCCGCTGGTATCTCTGCACCGACGGCAGTCTCGCCCACGAGGGCAGCGACGGTGCGAGCGAGGGGACCTTCTCCTATTACCGCTATGAATACGGCTTGCTGCAGCATCTGAAAACGCTGATTTCCCTGGACGGTTGGTTCTGCTCCGATACGACCGACCACTACGTCAGCGGCGAAGGCTTCCACGCCATCAGCGAGGAGGAGGCGAACGCGATGATGAGCCGATACGTCTACGAGACGCTGACGTTCACGCCGTTTGAAGCGTAAAGCGGCGGAGAAGTGCATTTCGCGCCGCAAAATCATACATTTCGGGCGAGAAACGCACAACTTTCCGCAAGGCGTGCTATGCTTTTCCTGCAAGAGCATCCGAAGAGCGGCCGAACAGCCGCCGGACAAAACGGAGGATAGAAGGAGAAGCATTATGGGATTATTCAGCAACAATAAGAAGCCCTGCCCCATCTGCGGCAACGCGACGCCCCGCCTGCTGCCGACCAAGGTCGAGGGTGTGCCCATCTGCAAGGAATGCGACAAGAAGATCGACCTGCCGAACGGCGTGCTGGACAGCATGACGCTCGACGATTTCCGCCGCTACATAGATTTTTACAACAAAAATCAGACGCTGCGCGAGCGCTTCCATCCCGAGTACCGCTTCGGCTTCGGCGCGTTCAACACGCAGCTGGTGCTCGACGTGACCAACGGACTTTTCCGCCTAAAGGACGACGAGAGCACCATCGTGTTTGAGAAGTCTGCGCTCAAGTCCTTCCGCATCACGGAGGACAAGGAGCCGCTCTTTACCGGCACGGCCGCCGGTCTTGCCTGCGCCGAGAGCAAGAACCCCGAGCGCGTCCGTCTGCTCGCACCGCGCATCGAGCAGTTCAAGCTGCAGAGAAGCGACTATGAGCGCATGATGCAGGCCGAGCGCGTGCAGTATCTCGACCGCACCAACGAGGAGTGGCGCGAGCGTGAGCGCGAGCTGGAGTTCCATAAGCCCGAGTTCCGCGAGTCCTCGCCGTTCCGCCAGTTCGTAGTGGAGCTGGAGCTGGACCATCCCTATTGGAAAGCCTACCGCAACGAGCTGGACGCGCCGGAGTTTGACGACGACTATCCGAGCGTGGACTCCTTCCTGCACAAGTATGACGAGAAGGTCAACGAGCTGCACATCCTCGCGCGCAATCTGATGCAGTTTATCGCCCCCGGCGCGCCGGAGACCGGCGCCGCCTCCGCGGCGCAGACCGCGGCCCCCGCGCAGGCGGGCGGCGCGTCGAGCACTGTGGAGGAGCTCAAGCAGTACAAAGCGCTGCTGGACGCGGGTGTCATCACCGAGGAGGAGTTTACGGCGAAGAAGCGCCAGCTGCTCGGCATCTGAAAAAATCAAAGGAAAAGCGTCCGTGACGGGCGCTTTTCCTTTTTGCGCAAAACATTTTCCGTCCACGCAAACATGGACGCGCCGCCGCGCATAGGTTGAGATAGAAACTAAGACCATTGGAGGCGGACCATGAAACAGACGCATTTTTTCCTCGGCGCGAACAGCGCGGAGGGTTTTTATGGGCTGTATGACCAGCTCCTCGACGCAAGACTTTACGATCTGATCATTCTCAAGGGGACTCCCGGCTGCGGCAAATCGACCTTCATGCGCCGCGTAGCTGCGGCGCTAGAGGAGCGCAGGCTGGAGACCGTGTGCATCCATTGCTCCGGCGATCCCGACTCGCTCGACGGCGTGATCGCTCCGGCCATCCGAACCGCCATCGTCGACGGCACCGCGCCGCACGTCCTCGAGCCGCGGTATGCGCTGGCGCACGAGCGCTATGTGGACCTGTCGCAGTGCTGCGACAGCGCGGCGGCGAAGGAGGTCGCAAACGGCTTGACGGCACTGACCGACGCCTATCGCGCGTCCTACCGCGAGGCGTACCATGTTCTGCGGGCGCTCGGCGGCGTGGACGCGGAGCGCCGCGCCCTAGTGCGCGCGCGCTTCGACGAGGAAAAGCTGCTGCGCCGCGCGGCGGGGATCGCCGCGCGCGAGCTCAAAGGCAGGAGGGAGACGCGGGGACGCGCGGCGGACGTCTTTCTCGGCGGACTGACCTGTCAAGGCAAGGTGTGCCGCTTCGACAGCGTGGACGCTCTCTGCCCGCGTGTTTATGAGCTGTGCGACAGCTACGGCCTTGCCGCGTCCGTGCTGCGCCGGCTGCGCGACGCGGCGCTTGAGGCGGGGGAGGACGTTCTGGCTTGCCGCGACCCGCTGCGGCCCGCGGAGATCGCGCATCTGCTGATCCCCGCGCGGGGCCTTGCGTTCGTCACGACCGGTGAGGGCGTGCGCTATGAAGGGAAGCCCTACCGCCGCCTACGCGTCGACGCGATGGCGGAGGAGAAGCTGACCAGCGCTGAAAAGGCGCACCTGCGCTTCATCCGCCGTGTCCGCCGTGCGCTGGAGGAGGAAGCGGTCGCGTCCCTCAAGCGCGCCAAGCACGGGCATGACGCGCTCGAAGCACTCTACCGCTCCTGTGTGGACTTCGACGCGGTCGGCGCGCTGTGCGACGCGGAGATCGCGCGCATCGGCACCTACCCGGCGTGACGGGAAAAAGCCATAAGGAAAGGAGCCTGCGCGCTGCGCAGGCTCCTGCTGTTTTGATTTGGCATTATACCGCGATGCGGCGGGCGCTGACATAGCCGGTGGTGTAGTAGGCGTCGGAAAGGTTGCTGACGATGACGCCGACGCCGTAGTCCGAGGCATGGACGAACTGACCGCTGCCGATGTACATGCCGACGTGCGTGACGGGCTTCGAGGTGGTGCTGCCGGGCTTCTTGAAGAACACGAGGTCGCCGGGGGCAAGCTCGTCCCACGAAACGGTAACGCCGTTTTGCAGCTGAGCGGAGGCGGTGCGGTTGATGGAGTAGCCGAGCTGTGCGCAGGCATACTGCACAAGACCGGAGCAGTCAAAGCCGACGCGCGGGCTGGCCCCGCCGTAGACGTAGCTGTAACCGACGTATTGGAGCGCGATGTTCGCAAGCTCCTGCCCCTTGCTCGAAGCGGCGGTGGGAGTGTAGTCCGTCTCCTCCACATAGGCGGCGCTGACGTAGCCCTGCTCGATCTGATACCAGCCACTCTGGACGGATACGACCTTCACGCAGCGGCCCTTGGCGAGGGAGCCGACCTTGGAGTAGCCGGTACCGGGGCCGGAGCGGATGTTGAGCGGACCCTGCGCGACGCGAATGTAGAGCTGCTCGAGCGCCTCCTCATAGGTGGCGGCCTCGGTGTATGCCGCGTCGATATAGCCGCTGCCAATCTGATACCAGCCGTCCTGCGCGCCGAGGACCTTGACGACCTTGCCCTGCGCGAGCTCGTCCGCGACAGCATAGTCGGTGGACGGACCGGTGCGGACGTTGAGCACGTCCGCCGTGACCTTGACGTAGGTGCTCTCGCTCTGTGCGGCGGAAGCGCTCACCGCGCTGGCCTCTGCTGTGACGGCCGGGGCGGCTTCCTCAAGCAGCTTGACGTAGCTTGCGGAGATGTAGCCCTTTACGCTACCAAGCTGGATGCCGTACCACCCGTTCGTCGCGGTGTCCACGATCTCGACCTGCCTGCCGCTCGGCAGCTGATCGAGGATGGCGGAGCCGGTGCTCGCGGTCTTGCGCACGCGCAAAACGCTGCTGCCAACGTCCACAACGCCGGTGAGCGCGAAAGTGGGGGTGGTCAAGCAGACCGCCAGCAGCAGGCCGGCAACTGTACTGCGGAGCGCGTGACGTAGTTTCATAGGGCATCCTCCTCAAATTCTCATGAAAAAGCGGCGCAGACGGGGCGCGCCGCCGAACGGTATCAAAGGTTACAATTTGTAACTATTGTGATGATACCACAATCCGGCGGCGGATGCAAGTTTTTTTCACCCGTTTTCGGTCAAACAATGTCGGATCAAAATTGTGCAGAATGCACGAAGTGCGCAAAAAATCCGTTTGCCAGCCTCGGAGCGGTGTGGTATGATAAGGCAAATGCGGAAGGAGCGGAGGAAATGCCATGTTCCGGAATGAAACAAGCTATGTGCTCACGAACGGCGTGCTGCTCGACGGCACGGAGAAGATGACGCCGCAGACGGGCAGGGATATTTATATTGAGGGCGGACGCATCAGCGCGGTCGCCGACGCCGCGGCGCGCCGCGAGGGCTATGAGGTCGTGGACCTCGGCGGGCAGTATGTGCTGCCGGGGCTTATCAATCTGCACGTTCACCTGCCCGCCTCCGGCAAGCCGAAGAAAAAGGCGAGCGACCCGAAGAAGCTCGTGAAGCTCATCACCGCCAACGCGCTCACGCGCCGCATCGGCGTGAAGCTGTGCGAGGGCTACGCGAAAACGGAGCTTCTCAGCGGCGTGACGACCATCCGCACGGTCGGCGGCGTGGCGGACTTCGACACGATCATCCGCGATCTTGCCGCGCAGGGGAAGATCCTCAGCCCGCGCGTGGTGGCGTCCAATATGGCGGTCTCCGTGCCCGGCGGGCACATGGCCGGCTCCCTTGCCTACGAGGCAAAGACGCCGGAGGAGGCCGCAGCTTATGTGGAGCGGATCGCGGCGGAGAAGCCGGACCTCATCAAGCTCATGATCACCGGTGGCGTGCTCGACGCCGAGGTCGTCGGCGAGCCGGGCGTGCTGCGGATGCAGCCCGCGCTGGTGAAGGCGGCCTGTGATAAGGCGCACGCGTTGGGGATGAAGGTCGCCGCGCACGTGGAAAGCCCCGAGGGCGTGCGCGTGGCGCTGGAAAACGGCGTGGACTCCATCGAGCACGGCGCGCGGCCGGACGCGGCGATCACCGCGCTTTACAAGGAAAAGGGTGCGTTCCAGGTCGCGACGCTCTCACCCGCGCTGCCCTACGCGCTTTTTGACCGCAGCATTTCCCACGCGACCTACGAGCAGCAGGAGAACGGCAAGGTCGTTTTTGACGGCATTATCGCCATGGCGCGGGAAAATCTGGCGAACGGCATTCCGGTCGGCCTTGGCACGGACACCGGCTGCCCCTATATCACGCACTACGATATGTGGCGCGAGCTGTGCTACTTCGTGAAATACTGCGGCGTGACGCCTGCCTTCGCGCTCTACACCGCGACGCTGCTCAACGCGCGGCTCGCCGGCATCGACGGCGAGACCGGCTCCATCGAGGCGGGCAAGGCAGCGGATCTGATCGTCTGTGCGAAGGACCCGCTCGCGGACCTCTCGGCGCTGCGCACGCTCTCGATGGTCATCAAGGATGGCTACCGCGTCGAGCATCCCGCGCCGAAGAAGCTGCCGGAGGTCGAGCGCGAGCTGGATAAGTTCCTGTGACCTATTATAATGTATAAGAAAAAGCACGGGGCCCCGTGCTTTTTTTCTTATGGCGTTTTCGCGTTACAGCTCCACGAGCTCGTATTCCCGCGTGCCGAAGCCTAGCGCCGCCGCGGATTCGACCGTGCGGACGCCGTTGCGGCTCTCGATGCGTTCCACGAGGCGATCGCGGCCCGGATCGTCGGAGGCGTAGACCAGATCGAGGCACGCCTGATCGACTGCGATGGGGTCGAGCGAGGCAAGAATGCCGATGTCTGCCATGCACGGGTCCTCGGCCACGGCGCAGCAGTCGCAGTCCACGGACATATTCTTCATGACGTTGATGAAAACGGTCTTGTCCTTGAAGTATTCCGCCACGGACGAGGCGGCATCCGCCATCGCGTCGAGGAAGCTGTCGTGGTCGGCGGTCCAGATCTTTTCGGGCTCGCCGGCGCCGTGGATGTATGCTTTGCCGTAGGAGGACGCGCAGCCGATGGAGAGCTGCTTGAGCGCGCCGCCGAAGCCGCCCATCGGATGCCCCTTGAAGTGGGAGAGGACGAGCATGGAATCGTAGTTGGCAATGTCCTTGCC
>DJRC01000001.1:0-10079 GCA_002437735.1 Oscillospiraceae bacterium UBA6370
CCTGCCGCGCTCCATAAAGTTTGCGTAGCAGTCGAAGGCGGCACAGGCGGGCGAAAGCGTCACCACATCGCCGGCCTCGGCGCAGAAGTAGGCAGCGTCCACCGCCTCCCGCAGGTCCTTGCAGCGGAGGATCCGCGGCCGCTCGGCTGCGGTCTCGTAGGCCTCGCTCTCCACCACCGCGCGCTCGATGGCGTCGGCGGTCGCGCCGCAGAGAATGAGCGTCTTGACGTGCTCGATCACCTCGGGCGCAAGGGGTGCAAAGGGAATGTTCTTGTCATAGCCGCCCGCGATCAGCACGACCTTGTGCGGAAAGGCGCGCAGCCCCGCGATGGTACGCGTGGGGCTGGTGGCGATGGAATCGTTGTAATACCGGACGCCATGCAGCTCGCGCACGAACTCGATGCGGTGCTCCACGCCGGCAAACTCCCGCGCGACGCGGCGGACGGTCTCGTCATGCACAAGACCGTCGACGGCAAGGAGCGCCGCCATGTAATTTTCCACATTGTGCCAGCCGGGAAGGCGGATGTCCTGGAGCGGCAGGACATCGCGCTCCCCTGCCGCGCCGCGCAGCCAGATCGCGCCGCCACGCACGAACGCGCCGTCGGCGACCTCCTCCTGCCGCGAGAACAGACGCGCGCGTCCGATGGCCTTGCCGCTCAGATCGCGCGTGATGGCGTTGTCGGCGTTGAAGATGGCGGTGTCCCGCGCGCTTTGGTGCAGGTAAATGTTTTCCTTGGACGCGATGTACTCCGCCATGTCGCGGTGCACGTCCAAATGGTTCGGGGCGAGGTTCGTCAGCACCGCGACCTGCGGCGAGTACGGCATATCCATCAGCTGGAACGAGGAAAGCTCCAGCACCGCGAGATCGTCCGGCGTCATCCGCTCCGCGTCCGCGAGCAGCGGACGGCCGATGTTGCCGCCGAGCCACACGCGCCGCCCCTCGGCCTTGAGAAGCTCGGCAATGACGCTTGCGGTGGTGGTCTTGCCGTCGCTGCCGGTCACGCCGAGAATGGGACACGGACAGACGGCGAAGAACGCCTCCATCTCGCTCGTGATGACCGCGCCGCGCGCCTTCGCCTCCAGCAGCTCCGGCACGTCGGGACGCATCCCGGGCGTGCGGAAGACGACGTCCGCGTCCAGACCGCGCAGATAGCCCTCGCCCAGGTGCAGCGCCGCGCCGAGCGCCTCGTAATGCGCCGCCGCGTCACCGAGCGCTGCGCGCTCCTTTTTGTCGCAGGCAATGACCTTCACACCGTTCCGCGCCAGCAGCTCCACCAGCGGCCGGTTGCTCACGCCGAGGCCGATGACCGCGGCGGTCTTTCCCTTCATGCCCTGCAGATATTCGTGCAGCGTCATACGCAAATGCTCCCCTCTGAACCTTCACAATATATAAAATTATACCGCGCCCGCCGTATTTTATCAACGATTTCCCTGCACAAATTTTTGTTTCTTGACTTTGCCCGCTTCGTCCTTTACAATAAGGAGCGCGAGTAAGACAGGCGGTCGCGCGGCAAAGCCGAAAGGCTTGCTGTGAGGAAAGTCCGGGCTCCACAGGGCAAGGATAACGGGTAACGCCCGCCCAGAGCGATCTGAGGAAAAGTGCAACAGAAATAGACTACCCATAGCAATATGGGAAAAGGTGGAAAGGTGCGGTAAGAGCGCACCCGTCGGCTCGAGAGTGTCCGATGCTGTAAACTCTATCCGGAGCAACACCGGTATGGGAGCTGGGGCTTCGCGCCCCAAGGTCGGCCCGACCGCTCCCGGGGTGGCTGGAGCGCCGCGGCAACGCGGCGCGTAGATAGATGACTGCCAGATACAGAACCCGGCTTACAGTCTTGCTCGCATGAATATGGAAAGACCGACGGCGTGCCGTCGGTCTTTCCATTATTTCTATGTACCTTAGTCCTCGGTCTCCCAGTTGTGGTAGGTGTTCTGCACGTCCTCGTTGTCCTCGAGCATATCGAGCAGCTTTTCCATGTTCTTGACGTCCTCCTCGCTCGTGAGCTTGACGTAGGTCTGCGGGACGAGGCTGATGTCGGCGCTGACGAAGGTGTAGCCCTTGGCTTCGAGCGCGGCGATGACGTCGTTGAAGGCGTCGGGATCGGTGGTGATCTCAAACACGGGACCGTCGGCGGTGAAGTCGGCGGCACCGGCCTCGAGCGCGTCCATCATGACGGTGTCCTCATCGTAGTCGCCGTCCTCGTTGTCGATGATGATGACGCCCTTACGGTCGAACGACCAGCTCACGCAGCCCTGCGCGCCCATGCCCTTGCCGAACTTGTCGAAGTAATGGCGGACCTCGGGCGCGGTGCGCTGGCGGTTATCGGTCAGCGCCTCGACGATGACGGCGACGCCGCCGGGGCCGTAGCCCTCGTAGGTGACGGACTCGTAGTTGTCCGTGTTGCCGGAGCCGAGCGCCTTGTCGATGGTGCGCTTGATGTTGTCGTTGGGCATATTGTTCGCCTTGGCCTTGGCGATGACGGTGGCGAGGCGGGAGTTATTCGCCGGATCGCCGCTGCCGCCCTGCTTGACGGCAACGATGATCTCCTTGGCGATCTTGGTGAACGCCGCGCTGCGCTTGGCGTCCGCCGCGCCCTTGGTCTTTTGGATATTGTGCCATTTGGAATGTCCGGACATAGTTGATCTTCTCCTTACAGATAGTATTGAATGGCGTCGTGATGCGACGCGGAGCGTACGACCTCAAGCAGAGGGAAGGACTTCGCGAGATACGCGCGGACCGCCTCGCACACGACGTTCTCGGTCGGATAGTGGCCGGCGTCGATGAGGTTGAGACCGTGGGTATCGAGGAAGTCGTTGTAGCGCAGGTCGGCGGTGACAAAGGTATCGCAGCCCTGCGCGATGGCCTGCGGGATGTAGTCGCGGCAGGCGCCGCCGCCGACGGCCACGCGATGGACCGGCTTTCCGCCGTCGCGGAACCGCAGACCGCTGCATCCTAATGATTTTACCACAGCAGGCAGGAACTCTTCAAGAGGAATTTCACAGGAAAGTGTGCCGATCCGCCCGATTTTTTCCTCATTGAGCATGGTAAGACCGGAAAGGCCCAGCGCATGGGCGAGGCAGTCGTTCACGCCGCCGTCCGCCGCGTCCAGATTGGTGTGCATACAGCACGCCGCGAGGTCGTGCCGCACAAGATAGCGCAGCAGCCTTCCCTGCGCGTCGTCCGCGCGGAGCGTCTGCACCGCGTGCCACGCGCAGTTCATCACGGGATGGTGCGAGACGATCATCTGCGCGCCGAGAGAGACCGCCTCCTCTGCCACGCCCTGCGTGATGTCCAGCGCCACGAGGACCCTTCGGACCTCCTGCGCCGGATCGCCGACGAGCAGGCCGACGTTGTCCCAATCCATCGCCAGCTCACGCGGCGCCCAGTCGTAGAGACTGCGTTCGATGTCAAGTGCCGTTGTCATGTTCCCACTTCCCTTTCCTTGCTTCCAGCGCATCCGCCAGCACGAAAAAGCGGTTCGCTTCTCCGCTGCCCGATTGCCGCAGTCCCTCGGCGCGGCGGCGCAGACGCGCGATCTGATGGGTGAGATAGTCCCCGTAGAGCGCCTCGCGCTCGAGCGCAAGGCCGCCGTAGAGCTGCTCCGCGCCGGGGGTATATCGCTCCCCCGCCGTGACGGTCATCACGACGTAGAGCTTTCCCTTGTCGCGCACGAGGTGCTCGCGCGTGACGGCGTAGCCGTTCTCACAGAGCCGGAGCCGCAGCTCCTCAATTTTTGTCTGCGGCTGGAGCAGCAGCGTGTGCCGCCCGTCGCGCGTCCACGGCGCTGCGGCGAGGATGCTCCAAATGGTCTCGCCGCCCATGCCGGCGATGAGGACGGTATCGCACTCCTCCGGCACGATGGCGTCAAGCCCCGCGCAGAGGCGGAGGTCGATGCCGCCGACGCCATATTCCTCCACGGTGCGCCGCGCGTGCTCCAGCGGCTCCCGCCCGATGTCGGACGCGATGGCGCGGCCGATCACGCCCCTCTGCCGCAGGAAGACCGGTATGTAGCCGTGGTCGGTGCCGACGTCGGCGAGCACGGCACCCTGCGGCACGAGCGACGCGAGCAGCGCGAGCCGCGGCTGGAGCGATAATTCTCTTGTCACAGCGCGACCTCCTTTGCAGCAGAAAAAGGCGCATACGAGCGTATGCGCCTTCCGGCCTGTCCGGTTATTCCTCGGCGGGCTTGTTCGCTTCCTCGTTCACGAGCGCAAGGAGCTTGTCCACGTCCACGCCGTGCACGGCGCAGGCCTCCTCCACGGTCTCGCCGCGGGACGCGGGGCAGCCGAGGCAGTGCATCCCGATGCCGAAGAAGATCGGCGCGGTCTGCGGAGCGACGTCAAGAATATCACCGATGATGGTGTCTTTCGTAATTTCGACCATTTTGAAAATACCTCCGGAAAAGAATGTCGGAGATAGTTTACCCCATTTTCCGCGTTTTTTCAATAGGAAAAATGCAAACGTGCCGCATTCGTCCGGTACGGACGCGGACGACCGGAAAGGGACGCAGAAAAGCGACCGTCCGGAGACGGTCGCTTTCGGAAAAGTCAAAGCAATGACTTAGCCCTGCTCCTTCATCTTGGCGAAGCAGTCGCTGCAGTAGACGGGACGATCGGACTTGGGCTCGAAGGGAACCTTCGCCTCACCGCCGCAGGCAGCGCAGACAGCGGTGAAGTACTCACGGGGACCACGGGCGGCGTTCTTGCGAGCGTCGCGGCAGGCCTTGCAGCGCTGGGGCTCGTTCTGGAAGCCGCGCTCCGCGTAGAACTCCTGCTCACCGGCGGTGAACACGAACTCGTTGCCGCACTCTTTGCAAACTAAAGTCTTGTCTTCGTACATGATTTTACCCTCTCTTTGCTTTTAGAAAAAAATATATGCGTTCAGCGTTTGCTGATATCGCCGGATGAAAGCTGCCGTGCCGCCTTGCGTCGGACGCGCTGCACAGCGTTGTCCACAGACTTGGGGGACTTCCCTACCGCCTTTGCGATCTCCTGGCAGGAAAGACCGTCTAAATACAACCCTAAGATCTTCGCCTCGAACTCGGACAACTGCTTTCGGGTGCTCTCAAGCGCTTCGGCCACGCGGTCGCGGTCGATGATCAGCTCCTCCGGATCGGCGGAGGAGGCGCGCAGAGCGCCGAACGGATAGGAATTGCCATCAAAGAAAGGGGTATCCAAGGGAACGGACTGGTTGAGCGGTGAATGCTTGTCGCGCGAGGCCGCGCGAAGCGCGGAAATGAGGCGGTTGCGGATGCACACCTCGGCAAAGGTCCGGAAGGACGCGGCCTTTGTGCCGTCATACTCGCGGATGGCCCGGATGAGCCCGAACATCCCCTCCTGGATCAAATCCTCGCTGTCGCCGCCCGTCAGAAAGAGCGGGCGCGCGCACGAGCGCACAAGACCGGAATAGCGCCGGACAAGCGCTTCCTCCGCCTCGCGGCTGCCGTCGGCAACGCGGCGGCAGAGCGCCTCGTCCGAGGGCTCCATCGGGGTATTTCTATCCTCTGCCACATTTTCCATACTGCATTATACCTGTACTTGCACGGTTTTGTCAAGTATTTACGAAAATAAACTGAAAAAAAGATAAAATTCGGGCAACAAGATACAATTCCCGTTTCATTTGTTGCCCGCTCGCCGACAAATCGCCGAATCAGACCGATCGAATGACCTTCACCAGCCGCTCGGCGACCAGCTGCGCGACGCTTTCGGTCTTGGCCTCGACCATCACGCGGATGAGCGCCTCGGTGCCGGAGGGGCGCACGAGGATGCGGCCCTCGCCGCGCAGGAATTTCTCCTCGTCCGCGACGGCGGTCTTGAGCGCGTCGCTCGCCATGATGGCCTCCTTCACGCCGTGGTCGTGGCTGACGGCGACGTTCAGCAGCACCTGCGGATACTGCGGGCAGTCGGCAGTGAGCACGGACGCGCTCTTGCCGGAGAGCGCAAGGATCTGCAGGAACTGCAGCGCGGAGAGCTGACCGTCGCCAGTGGTGGCGTAGTCGGTGAAGATCATGTGGCCCGACTGCTCGCCGCCGAGCTTGTAGCCACATTCCACCATCTTCTCAAGCACATTGCGATCGCCCACGTTGGTGCAGGCGAGGTCGATGCCGCTCTTTCGGCAGAACTCATGCAGTCCGAGATTCGACATCACGGTGGCCACGATGGTGTTGCCGGTGAGCCTGCCGCTGCGCTTCATATACGCGCCGCAGACCGCCATGATCTTGTCGCCGTCGATCTCATGGCCCAGCTCGTCGACCATCAGGCAGCGGTCGGCGTCGCCGTCGAAGGCCACGCCCACGTCGTACTTCCCCGCCACGACGCGCTGGCCGAGGCTTTCGAGGTGCGTGGAGCCGCAGCGGTCGTTGATGTTTGTGCCGTTCGGCTCGCGGTGGATGAAGTCTGCGTAGCACTTGAAGCGCCCGAACAGCTCGGGCGCGGTGGCGCTCGCCGCGCCGTTGGCGCAGTCCACCAGCACGCGCAGGCCGGAGAGGTCGGAGTCGATGGTGGTGGTTAGGTGATGGATATACTCGAGCTTCGACTGCTTGAGACCGTGGTGCAGCACGCCGATCTCGCCGCGCGTGGCGACGGGAATGGTCTTGCCGGAGAGGATCTTTTCCTCGATCTTCGCCTCCGTCGCGTCGGGCAGCTTGTAGCCTTTTTCGTTAAAGACCTTGATGCCGTTGTGCTCGAAGGGATTGTGGCTCGCGGAGATGACGATGCCCGCGTCCGCGCCCTTGAGAACCGTCAGATACGCGACCGCCGGAGTCGGCAGCACGCCGAAGGGCATCACATCGCCGCCGACGGAGCAGATGCCGCAGATGAGCGCGGATTCGAGCATATCGGAGGAAATGCGCGTGTCCTTGCCGATGGTGATGAGGGGCGCTCTCCCCTTCTCCTCCTTCAGAACGGCGGCGATGGCCTGACCGGTGTGGAACGCCAGCTCGACGGTCAGGTTTTCCCCCACGATGCCGCGGATGCCGTCGGTGCCAAATAGCTTGCCCATAGATGAAAGTCTCCTTATTGATTCAGTTTAGGCTGAGCTGCTCCGCCTCGTCCGCAAGGGACGCGGGGACGCTCAGGCCGAGGTGTTCATACGCCTTGCGCGTCACGCAGCGGCCGCGCGGCGTGCGCGTGAGGAAGCCGAGCTGCATGAGGTACGGCTCGTACACGTCCCAGAGCGTAACGGATTCCTCGCCGATGGTCGCGGCAAGCGTGTCGATGCCGACCGGACCGCCGCCGTAGTTCTCAATGATGGCGCGCAGCATCCGGTAGTCGATGGGGTCGAGACCGAGCCAGTCGATCTCCAATGCGCGCAGCGCCTCGTCCGCCACCTCGCGCGTGATGACGCCGTCGGCCTTGACCTCGGCAAAATCGCGCACGCGGCGCAGCATCCGGTTGGCAATGCGCGGCGTGCCGCGCGAGCGGCGCGCGATCTCCATCGCGCCCTCGGGAGCAATGGAAACATTCAGAATGCCCGCTGAGCGCGTGACGATCTTCGCAAGCTCCTCGGGCGTGTACAGCTCCAGACGCAGCGTAACGCCGAAGCGGTCGCGCAGCGGCGCGGAGAGCTGACCGGCGCGGGTCGTCGCGCCGATGAGCGTGAAATGCGGCAGGTCGAGCCGGATGGAATTTGCGCTCGGGCCCTTGCCGATGATGATGTCGATGGCGTAGTCCTCCATCGCGGGATACAGGATCTCCTCCACCGCGCGGTTGAGGCGGTGGATCTCGTCGACGAAGAGAATGTCGTTTTCGCTTAGGTTCGTGAGAAGCGCTGCGAGGTCGCCCGCCTTTTCGATGGCGGGGCCGGAGGTGATGCGGATGTTGACGCCCATCTCGGCGGCGATGATGCCCGCAAGCGTCGTCTTGCCGAGGCCCGGAGGGCCGTGGAGCAGGACGTGGTCGAGCGACTCATTGCGCCGCTTTGCCGCCTCGATGAAGACGGCAAGGTTGCCCTTGGCCTTTTCCTGCCCGATGTATTCTTTGAGCGTTTTCGGGCGCAGCGAGCCCTCCTGCGCGTCCTCGCTTAGGAAAGTCTTGGCCACGATGGGTTCTTCATAAATGTCGGTTCCGAAATCAATGCTCAAAATCTCACTTCCCTTTTGCCCTTTACTTCACCATCTTCTTCAGGCTCTGGCGCACAATCTCCTCGAGCGGCAGAGTGTCTACGTCAATACCCTTGAGCGCCGTGGAAATGTCCTGCTGCGTGTAGCCGAGCACCGCGAGCGCCGCAGCGGCCTCCGCCGCCTTGCTCCCGCTGCCGAGCGCTGCACCGCCGACCGAGGCCGGCAGGCCGATCTCCTGCGTCTCCTTGGCAATTTTGTCCTTGAGCTCAAGGATAATGCGCTGGGCGAGCTTCTTGCCCACGCCGGGCGCAGCGGTCAACGCCTTTTCGTCGCCTGTGATGACCGCCATCGTCAGGTGCTCCGGCGTGCCGACGGAGAGGATGGCAAGCGCCGCCTTGGGTCCCACGCCGGAAACGCCGATGAGCAGCTTGAAGCTCGTGAGCTCCTGCTCGGTGGCGAAGCCGTAGAGCTCAAAAATGCCGTCGCCGACGTTCAGATAGGTGTAAAGCCGTTTGACTTCACCCTTCTTGAGCTGGCTGATGGTGTGGTTCGTTGTGCGGCAGGCGTAGCCCACGCCGCCGCAGTCGATGACCGCGAGGTAGGGTTCGATGTGTGCGACCTTGCCCTCGAGATAATAGAACATGGAGCGTCCTCCTTAGACGGTTTGCTTGACCGGATTTTGTGCGCGCACGAGCAGCGAGGTCGCACTGCGCGCGTGGCAGATCGCCAAGGCGAGTGCGTCTGCCGCGTCGTCGGGACGCGGAACGGCCTTAAGCTTCAAAAGCCGCTTGACCATGTCCATCACCTGCCGCTTTTCGGCGAGGCCGTAGCCGACGACCGCCTGCTTGACCTGCATGGGCGTGTACTCAAAGAGCGGGGTCCCGCTCTTCGCCGCGGTGCAGAGGATGATGCCGCGCGCGTGCGCGACGGCGATGCCGGTGGTGATGTTGTTGGAGAAAAACAGCTCTTCGACCGCGATGGCCTCTGGCCGGAGCTGCGCAATCAGCTCCTCCATATCGCGCTCGAGCTGCACGAGCCGCGCGGCGAGCGGGAGCCCTGCCGGCGTGGTGACCGCGCCGTATTGCAGCATCTGCGTTTTCCCGGTCTCCGCCTCGATCAGGCCGAAGCCGACGATGGCAAGCCCCGGGTCGATGCCGAGTATCCGCATGGCGCTCCCCTCCCTTGGCGCGGAGCGATGCACGGCGGCGTGCAGCGATCCGCGATCTGCGCAGTATGATATATTATATCAAACAGGCGTTCAAAACGCAAGCCCTTGCGGCGCGGCGGCAAAAAAACCTCCGCAGACCGCGCTGCGGAGGCTTTCGTGCATGGTGCTTACCTGGTCACGGCCTTGTGGAAGACCTTCTTGCCCTTGCGGATGATGATGCCGTCGCCGGCGAACTTCTCCTGCGGGATGCTCTCGTCGATGCTCCCGGCCTTCTTCTCGTCCACAACGACGCCGCCCTGCTGGACGAGGCGGCGGGCCTCGCCGCGGCTCGGGCACAGCCCCGTGGCGACAAGCAGCGAGAGAATGTTGATGCCGCCGTTTTCAAAGTCGGCGTCCGCGAGCACGGTGGTCGGCATATTGGTGCTGTCGCCGCCGGCGCCGAAGAGTGCCCTGGCCGCGTCCTCGGCCTTTTTCGCCTCCTCCTCGCCGTGGACGAGCGCGGTGAGCTCATAGGCAAGGATCTCCTTGGCGCGGTTGAGCTGGCTGCCCTCCCACTTGTCCATCTCGTCGATCTGCTCGAGCGGCAGGAAGGTCAGCATACGGATGCACTTGAGCACGTCCGCGTCTCCGACGTTGCGCCAATACTGGTAGAAGTCGTAGGGGCTTGTCTTGTTCGGGTCGAGCCACACCGCGCCGCTGGCCGTCTTGCCCATCTTCTTGCCCTCGCTGTTCATCAGCAGCGTGATGGTCATGGCGTGGGCGTCCTTGCCCAGCTTCTTGCGGATCAGCTCCGTGCCGCCGAGCATATTGCTCCACTGGTCGTCGCCGCCGAACTGCATATTGCAGCCGTA
>DJRC01000001.1:10207-17195 GCA_002437735.1 Oscillospiraceae bacterium UBA6370
TCCATACGCTGCTTGTAGCACTCGGCGCGGAGCATATTGTTGACGCTGAAGCAGGCACCCACCTCGCGCAGCAGCTCGATGTAATTGAGCTTTAAGAGCCAGTCGGCGTTGTTGACCATGATGGCCTTGCCTTCGCCGAAGTCGATGAAGCGCTCCATCTGCTTTTTGAAGCAGTCGCAGTTGTGCTGAATGGTCTCCGGTGTCATCATGCTTCGCATATCGCTGCGTCCGGAGGGGTCGCCGATGTAGCCCGTGCCGCCGCCGACGAGGACGACGGGGCGGTTGCCCGCCATCTGCAGGCGCTTCATCAGGCACAGCGCCATGAAATGACCGACGTGCAGGCTGTCCGCCGTCGGGTCAAAGCCGATGTAGAAGGTCGCCTTGCCGTTGTTGACCATTTCGCGGATCTCCGGCTCGTTCGTGACCTGCGCGATCAAGCCGCGCGCCTGCAGCTCTTCATAAATACCCATTGTATATTTCTCCCTGTCACTTTTTGATTTGGTAAGCCGCCGCCAATTTCACGAGACCGCGGCTGAGAAGCTCTAAGTTTTCATCGTCGATGCGGTTATCCTTCCCCGTCGGGCAGACGAAGCGCCCGAAGCCGGGGACGCGGCGCACCGCGCAGACCGCGACGCCCTGCTTGAAGGCGCGCTGGTCGCCGGGGAAATGCACGAGACCGTCCACCTTGTCGTAGCAGGTCTTGCGCTCGGAGTTTTCAAAGCTCGAATTGATCGCGTCGAGCAGCTCACCGTTCCAGCGGGCGCCCTTGCCCGGCAGGATCAGCAGCTCGTCTCCGCTGCCCACGCAGTCGAGACAGAGAACGGGCTTCTCCTTCGCGCTCGGATAGCGCTTGCGGAAGCCCTTGGCGCCCCGCATATTGTCGCTGCCGCCGTCCAGAAAGAGAAAGCAGACGTCGTTGCGGTAGCGCGGCGTGAGCTGCTCGGCGGTGCGGAGCAGCGCCGCCACGCCGGAGGTATTGGCGTTGACATTGTTCTTCTCCGACGGGCCGTATTTGAGATAGGCCAGCGCGCCGATCAGCAGCACGAGAAAGAGCGGCAGCGTCAAGTTCGGAAGGCCCAGCGCAAAGGTCGCGCCGAGGGAGACCGCGAAGCAGAGCAGCAGCGCCAGCACAGGCGTGAGCGCCTGATAGAGCAGATAGGTCACCGGCCTCGTCGGACAGAGGATCGTCGGCAGCGGCTCGCGCAGCAGCGTATCGTAGTGCGCGGCATAGAGGATGCTCGCCCGCTCGGGATCGCCCGCGATGACGTTCACCGCCTTGCCGCAGTCGTTGAGCTTCGCGTCGTAGCCGAGCGCGCGCAGCTGCCCCATGAGGTAGGTGCGCATATTCTCTTTTTCCTGTGCCTTGCGCCGCACGGGATAGTCCCGCGTGATGCGCTGCGCGTACTGGTCCATCGGCAGCAGTTCTCCTTTTTTCAGATCAACAAATCAAATGGTATTGTAATGCCATACGGCGGAAAAAGCAATTCTTTTTTACGTTAAAGCGAATGAAAGCAAAGAAATCACAGCGAAGCGCGGAACGCGTCCGCCGCGCTCAACAGCTCCTCCGCGCCGCGCAGCTGCGTTTCGGTTGCCGCCGCGCCGCCGGTCAGCCGCGCAAGCTCCGCGCAGCGCTGCGCGCGGTCAAGCTCGACGACGCGCGTGAAGGTGCGGCCGTTCTCCTCGCCCTTCTCGACGGAGAAGTGCGTGTCCGCCATCGCGGCGAGCTGCGGCAGATGCGTCACGCAGAGCACCTGACGCCTGCGCGAGAGCTTTGCCATCTTCTCCGCCACGCGCTGGGCCGCGCGGCCCGATACACCGGTATCCACCTCGTCAAAGACCATCGTCATCACATGGTCCTGCTCGGCGAGCACGTTTTTGAGCGCGAGCATGATGCGCGCCAGCTCGCCGCCCGAGGCGATCCTGTGAATGGGCTTGAGGTCCTCGCCCGCGTTCGCGCTCATGAGAAAGCGCACCGTGTCGATGCCCGCTGCGTCCGGCTCATGCTCTGTAAAGTCGACGGAGAAGTGAACCTTGTTCATGTCCAGCTCACACAGCTCCCGCAGAATGCGCTCCTCGAGCGCTTTTGCCGCGGCCTTGCGCGCGTCGGAAAGCGTGCGCGCCGCGGCGCGCATTTCCTTTTCCTGTCCGGCGAGCTTACTTTGCAGCTGCACGATGCGGTCGTCCGCATACTCGATCTCGTCAAGCTCCTTTTTACTGCGCTCGAGGTAATCGAGCATCTCGCCGATGGTCGCGCCGTACTTTTTCTTGAGGCGGTAGAGCTGGTCGGCGCGGCTCTCCACCGCGTCGAGCTCCTGCGGGGAAAAGTCCATCTCGCTTCTCAGGTCGCGCACCGTTTCGGCAAGGTCGTAAACGTCGGAATACAGGCTCTCCAGCCGCTCGCACAGCTCGGAGAAGCGAGCGCCGAGGGCGCGCACACTGTGGAGCGCGTTCTCCGCGTTCTTGAGCTGGCTCGCCGCGCCGAGGCCGTCGTCCCCGCCGGAGAGGGCGTAGTCCGCCGCGGCGAAGGCATCCATGAATTTTTCGGCGTTGCGCAGCAGCTCGCGCCGCGCAAGGAGCTCTTCCTCCTCGCTGTCGCGCAGCTCCGCGCGCTCCAGCTCGGCGATCTGGTGGCGCAGCGTGTCGACGCGGCGGGCCTTTTCCGCCTCATCCATTTGAAGCGCCTCGATCTGCCGCCGTGTCTCACGCGCCGTCTGATAACGCTCAGTATAGGCTTCCAGCAGGCCGTCGATCCGGGCGAAACGGTCGAGATACGCGCCGTGCTGCTCCTCGTCGAGCAGCTGCGTGCCCTCGTGCTGGCCGTGGATGTTGAGCAGGCTCGTCCCCATGGCGCGCAGCTGGGCGACCGTGATGGGCCGTCCGTTCGCGCGGCAGATGTTCTTGCCGTCGGCATAGATGTCGCGCTGGAGCAGCAGCACGCCGTCCTCCGGCTCGACGCCGAGCGCGGCAAGCACGGGAAGCGAGGCGTCCACGCCGTCAAATTCCGCGCTGACGAAGGCCTTGGCCGCGCCCGTGCGGATTAGGTCGCGCGAGGTGCGCGCGCCGAGCACCGCACCGAGCGAGTCGATGACGATGGATTTGCCCGCGCCAGTCTCGCCGGTGAGCGCGTTAAAGCCCGCGCGGAACGAGATGTCCGCGCGCTCGATGACGGCGATGTTTTCGATGTGGAGAAGCTGAAGCATTGCGGCCTTCTCCCCTTCTTACTTGATCATGGCGGTCAGCTCGGCGCAGAATTCCGACGCGCTCTGCTCGTCGCGCAGCACGACGAGCACCGTATCGTCGCCGCTGACCGTGCCGACGATGGCGGGGATCTCCATGCCGTCAAAGGCGGAGCCCGCCGCAGGGCCGAGGCCCGGCATCATCTTCACCACGACGAGGTTCTGCGCGCGGTCGGCGCTGAGGATGCTCTCGCGCAGGATGATCTGCAATCTGCCGGCAAAGTTGAGCTTGATCTTCTGCGCGCTCACAGCGTAGCGGTAGCGCCCGCCGCCGACCGGCTCCTTGATGAGGTGGAGCTGCTTGATATCACGCGAGATGGTCGCCTGCGTGCTCTCAATGCCCTGCTCTTGCAGCTTCGCCAAAAGCTGCTCCTGTGTTTCGATCGGCTCGGCCTCGATAATGGCCAGAATTTTCTCCTGTCGGTTATTCTTCATGTCCCAACACTCCCATCAACATCTTTTTTTGCAGGATATCGCAAAAGCTCTTATTGGAAAGCCTTACGAGCTTTGTTTCGTATTTTGAGCGCCGGATCTCCACGGCGTCGCCGTTGCGCAGCGAGAATGCCCGCCCGCCGTCGGCGGAGAGGAAGATCGGCTTGTAGCCGGTCTTTTCCGTCTGCACGGTGATGGTGCGCTCCGGCGAGAGCACATAGGAGTTGGCGTGTACGCTGTGCGCGCAGATCGGGCTGACGATGAGGTTGCGCGCGGTTGGCTCAACGACCGGTCCGCCCGCCGAGAGCGAGTACGCCGTGGAGCCGGTCGGGCTCGCGACGATCACGCCGTCGCCCGTCACATCGAGCAGCCGTCCCTGCTCGGTCCGGATGTGGAGCCGGATCACGCGGGACACCGCTCCGCGGGTCACGACCGCCTCGTTGAGCGCGAGGTTGGAGTAGATGACGCGCCCCTCGCGCACCACGCTGACGTCGAGCATCATGCGGCTCTCGACCGTGTATTTTTCGTCCATCAGCTCGCCGAGGCGGACGAGCTCCTTCTGCTCCAGCTCCGCCATGAAGCCGAGCGAGCCGAGGTTCACGCCGAGCACCGGAATGTCGCGGTGCGCCGCGGTCTTGGAAAGGTGCAGGATTGTGCCGTCGCCGCCGAAGGCGATGATCATGTCCGCGCCGCGCAGCTCCTGCTGGAGCGGACGGATATCGAGGCCGTAGCCCTCGGGCTTCTCCTCGTTGCGGAAGGGGACGCACACGACGTTCGGACAGTGAACGCTGTCGAGAATGCGCTTGGCCTCCTTGGCGACGGTCAGCTCATGGTCACGGTAGGGGTTTGGACAAAGTATCACCTTTTTAAGCATCGTTTTCGCCTTTCTTTTCCTCCAGCGCCGCGTGGGACGCCTCGACCAGAGCCCTTAGGTCATGGATCGGCTGCTCCTCCTCCGCGCGGGAGAGATAGCCGAGATATTCAATGTTCCCCTCGGGGCCGCGAATGGGAGAGTAGGTCAGTCCGAGGACTGTAAAGTGACTTTCCTTTGCATGCTCCAGAAAATGCTCAAGCACCTCCAGATGCACGGCGGGATCGCGCACGACGCCCTTTTTGCCGACCTTTTCCCGCCCTGCTTCGAACTGCGGCTTGACGAGGCAGGCGGCGTGACCGTCCGGCTTCAGAAGCCCCGCGAGCGCGGGCAGAATGAGCTTGAGCGAGATGAACGACACGTCCACGGACGCAAAATCCAGCTCATCGGGGATCTGCTCATGCGTGAGGTAGCGCGCGTTCGTGCGCTCCATGCACACCACGCGCGCGTCGCTGCGGAGCCTCCAGTCGAGCTGACCGTAGCCGACGTCCACGGCGTAGACCTTTTTCGCGCCGTTTTGCAGCATACAGTCGGTGAAGCCGCCGGTGGACGCGCCGATGTCGGCGCAGACACAGCCCGTGAGCGTGATGGGAAACTCCGCCATCGCCTTTTCGAGCTTGAGTCCGCCGCGGCTGACGTAGCGCAGCGTGTGGCCGCGCACCTCGATCTCCGCGTCGGCGGCGACCGGCGTGCCGGCCTTATCGACCTTTTGCCCGTTCACATAGACGATGCCGCTCATGATGCTCGCCTGCGCCTTGGCGCGCGTTTCGGCAAGGCCGCGCGCAACGAGCGCGACATCCAATCGTTCCTTTGCACTCATTGGCAGACCTCCTTTGCCGTGCGCGCAAGGCTTTGCGCGTCCAGTCCGCATTGACGGTACAGCTCGCCGACGCTCCCCTGCTCGATGAATCTGCGCCCGAGGTTGCAGAGCGTGAGCCTCTGCGGCTCGTGTCCCTCCTCAGCGAGGATCGCCGCGATGCGCTGGCCGATGCAGCCCACGCCCGAGCATTCCTCCGCGACCAGCAGCCGCTTCGTTGTGCCGAAGATCTTGGAAAGCTCGCCGCCGCGGAACGGCGAAATGCGGTTGAGCTTGACCACCCGCGCCTCGATGCCGTCCTCGTGCAGCAGCTCCGCCGCGCCGAGCACATTGTTGATGAGCGTACCGTAGGCGCAGAGCGTGATGTCCTCCCCCGCGCGCAGCTCGGCAAAATCCCCGGCGCTCGTATCGGCGGTGAAGGCGCCCTCGCCGCCGCGCGGATAGCGGATGGCGACCGGGCCGGTCATTTCAAAAAGTGCGCGGCGCAGCATGGCGCGCAGCTCCGCGAAGCTCGTGGGGCAGAGCACCGTCATATTCGGGATGCCGGATAAAAATACCGTATCCATCACGCCGTGATGCGTCGCGCCGTCTGCGCCGACCAGGCCCGCGCGGTCGACCGCAAAGACGACGTGCAGTCCGCTCAGCGCCACATCGTGCAGCAGCTGGTCGTAGGCGCGCTGGAGAAAGCTCGAATACACGGCGAACACCGGAAGTGCGCCTTGCTTGGCAAGTCCCGCCGCCATTGCGGCGGCGTGTCCCTCGGCGATGCCGACGTCGAAAAAGCGGTCGGGAAAACGTTTGGCAAAGGGCGTGAGGCCCGTGCCGTCCTCCATCGCCGCGGTGATCGCGCACACGCGCGGGTCCTCCTCGGCCAGCTCCGTGAGCGCCGCGCCGAAGACGGAGGAAAAGCTTTCCTTCGCCGGCAGCACCGTGCCGGTCGCGGCGTCGAACGGTCCGACGCCGTGGAATTTCCACGGCTCACGCTCGGCGGGCGCGTAGCCGTGCCCCTTCTGCGTGCGGACATGGACGAGCACCGGGCGCTTCATCTCCCGCGCCCATTCGAGCGTGGTGGTGAGCTGTGTGAGGTCGTGCCCGTCCACAGGACCGAGGTAGGCAAAGCCCATGTCCTCGAACATCGTGGCGTTGGGCAGCATGGCCTTTTTGAGTCCCGTTTTGAGCGAATGGTTGAAGCGGTAGAGCGCGCGTCCGGCGGCCGTGCCGCTCAGCGCATTGTGGTACGCCTTCTTGAAGGCGAAGTATTCCGGCTTCGTGCGCAGGCGCGAGAGATGCTCGCTCATCGCGCCGACGTTGCGGTCGATGGACATGCCGTTATCATTGAGAATAACGATCAGCGGTTCGCCGGACGCGCCGGCGTTGTTGAGTCCCTCGTAAGCAAGACCGCCGGTGAGCGCACCGTCGCCAATGAGGGCGAGCACGCTGTAATTCTCGTGCAGCATCGTGCGGGCGCGCGCCATGCCGAGCGCCACAGAGACGGAGTTGGAGGCGTGACCGGCGATGAAGGCGTCGTGCACGCTCTCACAGGGCTTTGGAAAGCCCGAGATGCCGCCGAGCTGCCGCAGCGTCGGAAAGCGGTCCGCGCGGCCGGTGAGTATTTTATGGACGTAGCACTGA
>DJRC01000050.1:0-9242 GCA_002437735.1 Oscillospiraceae bacterium UBA6370
GGGTGGTGTGGCCGACCGCCTGCCGTCTGTGCAGCGTCCCTCAAAACGATTGTACCATGCCGCGCGAAAAAGTCAAGCCCTCCCAATCGGGAGGGCTTGCTGCGTTTACAGGCTGATCGCGCCGTCGGCGCTTTGCGCGTCCGCGAGCAGGGGCGCGCACTCAGACAGAAAGCGCTCGACCTGCTGCGCGCAGCGGCCGGTGTAGAGCGCGGGGTCCATGACGGCGTCGAGCTCCGCACGGGTCATGCCGAAGGCGGGATCGGCGGCGAGACGGTCGAGCAGGTCGCAGCGCTCGCCCTCCTTCATGCGCGCGTTCGCCGCCATGGAATGCTGCCGGATACGCTCGTGCAGCTCCTGCCGGTCGCCGCCGCGCTTAACGGCCTCCATCATGATGTTCTCGGTGGCGAGGAAGGGCAGGTATTCGCGGATGGTGCGGTCAACGATCTTCTCGTTGACGTGCAGGCCGTTGGTGACATTCTGGCACAGACGCAGCACGGCGTCCGCGCAGAGGAAACCCTCGGGCAGGGCGATGCGGCGGTTGGCGGAGTCGTCGAGCGTGCGCTCGAGCCATTGGACGCTCGCGGTCATGGGGGCGTTGGCGGCGTCGGCCATCAGATAGCGGCTGAGCGAGCAGATGCGCTCGCAGCGCATGGGGTTGCGCTTGTAGGCCATGGCGGACGAGCCGATCTGGTTTTTCTCGAACGGCTCCTCGATCTGCCGGTCGTGCTGGAGCAGACGGATGTCGTTCGCCATGCGGTAGGCGCTCTGCGCGAGGGAGGAGAGGACGTTCAGGATGCGGCTGTCGGTCTTGCGCGGGTAGGTCTGGCCGCAGACGGAGAAGCAGCGGTCGAAGCCGAACTCCGCGGCGATGCGGCGGTTCATCTCGTCGATCTTCGCGCCGTCGCCGTCAAAGAGGTCCATGAAGCTGGCCTCGGTGCCGGTCGTGCCGCGGCAGCCGAGGAATTTCAGCGTGACAAGGACGTGGTCGAGCTCCTCGAGGTCGCTGAGAAAATCCTGCATCCAGAGCGCCGCGCGCTTGCCGACGGTCACGGGCTGCGCGGGCTGGTAGTGCGTGTAGCCGAGGGTGGGCGTGGCGGCGTATTCGCGCGCGAACGCGGCGAGGTTCGCCAGCACACCGAGCAGCTCACCGCGCAGATAGCGCAGACCGTCGCGATAGAGAATGAGATCGGCGTTGTCGGTGACGTAGCAGCTCGTCGCGCCGAGGTGGAGGATGCCGGCGGCGGACGGCGCGGCCTTGCCGTAGGCATAGACGTGCGCCATCACATCGTGGCGCACCTCGCGCTCGCGCTGCTCGGCCACAGCGTAGTCAATGTCGGTGATGTGTGAGGCCAGCTCCGCGACCTGTTCGGCGGTGATGGGCAGTCCCAGCTCGTGCTCCGCGCGGGCGAGCGCGGTCCACAGCCGCCGCCATGTCTGAAAGCGCATATCGGCGGAGAACAGGTGCAGCATATACGGCGACGCGTAGCGCGACGACAGGGGAGATTCGTAAACGTCTTTGCTCATGGCTCGTTCCTCTTTTCTGATTTGCTTTATTGTACCGAAAAATCCGTGGCTTGTCCACACGAAAGAAAATGGAACGGCGCTGCCGTTCCATTTTTCTTATCGGAGAATGAGACTTTCTCTTTCCGCGCCGACTGACACATAGCCGATGGGACAGCCGATGGCCTTTTCCACATATTCGACGTAGCTGCGCGCGGCCTCGGGCAGGTCCTCCCAGCGGCGGGCGCCGGAGATGTCGCACTGCCAGCCGGGCATATACTCCATGACGGGTTTGGCGCGTTCGAGAAGGACAGGGAAGGGGAACTCGTCGGTCTGCACGCCGTCGATCTCATAGTGGGCGCACAGAGGGATCTTGTCCATGTAGCTGAGCACGTCGAGCTTCGTGAGGGCGATGCTCGTCGCGCCCTGCATCTCCACGCCGTAGCGCGTCGCCACGAGGTCGATGGGGCCTACGCGGCGGGGACGGCCGGTCTTTGCGCCGAACTCCGCGCCGGCTTCGCGCAGCTTTGCCGCTTCATCGCCGAACCACTCGCAGGTGAAGGGACCCTCGCCCACGCAGGAGGAGTAAGCCTTGACCACGCCCACGACCTCGTCGAGCTTTGCGGTGGGCAGACCCGAGCCGACCGGCGCATAGGCGGCGATGGCGTTGGAGGAGGTGGTGTAGGGATAGATGCCGTAGTCCAGATCGCGCAGCGCGCCGAGCTGGGCCTCGAAGAGGATGCGCTTGCCGTTCGCCTGCGCCTCGCGCAGGAGCGCCGTAGTGTTGGCGACGAAGGGCTTGATCTTCGCGCCGAAGTCGTCGATCCACGCCGTCAGCTCGTCCATGGTATAGCCCTTTGCGCCGTAGACACGGGTGAGCGTGAGGTTCTTCCACTCGAGCAGGTCGGCCAGATGCGCCTTGAGGTGCTCGGGGTGGAGCAGCTCGCCGGCAAGCACGGTCTTCTTCTGATACTTGTCGGAATAGAACGGCGCGATGCCCTGCTTGGTGGAGCCGTACTTCTTGTCCTTGAGGCGCGCTTCCTCCAGCGCATCGAGCTCGCGGTGCCACGGCAGCAGCAGAGAGGCGCGCTCGCTGACCTTCAGGTTCTCCGGTGTGATCGCCACGCCTGCGGCGCGCAGGGCCTCGATCTCGTCATACAGGTTCTCGCAGTCGAGCGCCACGCCGTTGCCGAGAATGTTCACCACGCCCTCGCGGAAGATACCGCTGGGCAGCAGATGCAGGGCGAACTTGCCCTTATCGTTCACGACGGTGTGGCCCGCGTTGCCGCCGCCTTGATAGCGCACGACCACGTCGAAATGGTCGGTGAGGTAGTCGACCATGCGGCCCTTGCCCTCGTCGCCCCAGTTGATGCCTACGATCGCACAATTCGCCATGATAATAGCCTCCTGAATATTTCCTCCGTATACGAGAGATACGGTTTGCGTCAAAACGCCAGCTTTAGCATTATACGGGATATCAAGGCATAAGAAAAGAATTGATTTGATATACTTATCATTCGTGCGGCTAATAACGAAATGAAGAAAGGACGACCTTGCAGATCACGGCAAAAGAGCTCGTGCATTTGACGGAAAATAACGGTATCGTGAAGAAAATGCTGCAAGAAAGGAGCCAGAGAATATCTGGCTCCCTTGCTGTACCGCTATGAAATTTTCTTTTGCGCTTACTGCAGCAGCAGGAGGCTGAAGACGAGCGTGAAGAGCGCGACCGTCTCGATGATGCCGATGACGATGAAGAAGTTTGCCGTGCCCTTGCCGGTCTCGCCGAGCGCGTCGGCGCTCGCTGCGGCGACCTTGCCCTGGAAGAACGCGGACAGGCCGATGGCGAGACCCGCGAAGATGCCCGTAAACATGGCGAGCGCGGGATCGGCGCCGGAGGCCACGGCGCTGCGGATGAAGTTCATCAGCAGGAAGCCGTAGATGGTCTGCGTCAGCGGAGCGCCGGAGAAGGCGACCATGATGAAGGGAGCGGGCTTACCGTTCGCGTAGCACTTCTTCCACGCGCCAACGCTCGCCTGTGCCGCGAAGCCCGCGCCGAACGCGCTGCCCATGGCGGACAGGCCCAGCGCACACGCCATACCAATAAATTCAATGCTCATAATACGTTTCTCCTCTTTTTGATTATTTTCTGATCTTATCCAGTTTTTTGAACGGCGCGTAGGCGATGCCGGTCCACTCCATGCCAAGCTGACCGGAGAATTCCAGCAGATTCAATCGCACGCCGTGGACCACCACGGACAGCAGGCCCATCACGATGTTCAGTCCGTGGCCGACGAGCATGATGAGGATGCCGACGACGACCAGCGGCCCCTTGAAGCCGAGCGCCATGTTGTTAAAGCTCTGCGCGATGGCGAGCGACGCCATGCCGACGGCAAACAGACGGATGTAGCTCATGATGTTGCCGAAGGCGCTGATGGTGTTGAGGAACACCGTGAAGGCGTTGCCGAGGCCAGCCTTGAGACCCTGCGCGAAGGTCTTGTCCGGCGACATACCGCCGAAGCACACGACCAGCACAAAGCCGAGGAGGACCACCGCGGCAATGGGCGTGAGGTTCACCTGCTCGCCGATGACGAGGTAGAGCACCACGAAATACAGCGCGCAGATCGCGCACAGCCAGCCGAGGTCGGCGACCCAACTGAGGTCCTTCTCTCGCGTCTTGCGGCGGATGTTCATCACGCACGCCAGCGAGAGCTGGACCGTGCCGAGGATGAAGCAGAATTTCATGACGCTGTTCTGCTGCTGGGTGGTGGTGACGTTGAAATACTCGGGGTAGTTCGCAAAGGTCGGCACGACCAGCGAGCGGAGCAGCGGCACATCCATCGCGCCCTCAAGCCCGAACCAGGTGCCGGTCATCGCGCCCCAGACGATGGTGGCGATGGAGAGCACCCACAAAAGCTGCACGGCGTCGGAGGGCTTCTTGCTCTTCACCGTCAAGGCCGCGGCGGTCAGCAGGAACAGGCAGCCGTAGCCTGCGTCGCCGATGATCATGGCGAAGAAGAGCGTGAAGAAGCCGAGGAACCAGAACGAGATATCGTACTCGCGGTAGCCCGGCACGGTGCCGAGGATATCGAACACGGGCGCGATGAGCCGCGTGACCCTGGTGTACTTGATCTTGGTCGGCACCTTGTCGTCGTCCGCCGCCGGATCGTCCATGGCCCAGGCCCAGTGCTCCCTTGCGGCAGCGGCCTTGAAGCGCTCCGCCTCGTCGACGGGGAGGTAGCCGGTCAGCCACACGAGTCCGTCCCCGCTCTCTGAGGTATTGCGCACAGAGGAATAGTCCGCGTCGTTCTGCGTTTTGAGCAGCTGCTCGCGGAAGCTGGGCAAATGCTTCGCCGCGGCCTTGAGCTGCGCGCCGCACTCGGTCAGACCGCGCTCACAGTCGGCGATCTCCTGTCGGTACTCGTCAAGGCTCTTTTCCGGCGGGATGAACTCGCCGGCGGCGCAGGAGGCGGGCAGCGCACCGAGGATGGCGACGGTCTGCTGCTTCCCGACCGGCGCGAGCCGGAGGAAGCGCACCTCCTCGTCCGCTTCGAGCGAAGCGAGGAGCTTTTTGTCCACGCGGCAGAAGTGCAGCTCGAAGCCCTGCGCCTTTAATTCCTTGATCTCGGCGGGGGAGAAGCTGCCCCAGCCGGCGAGCGTGTCGCACGCGCTGACTGCGGCGGCGCGCTCGGTCTCCAATGCTTTTTTGCGTTCCAGACAGGCGTTGAGCCCGTCGTAGAGCTGCTTGAATTTCACGTCGTCGAGCGTTTCCGCTTCGACCTCGCTCACCCCCTGCTCCTCGAGCACGGTGATGAGCCGCGAGAGGGCGGCGAAGCGCTCCAGATAGCCTTGGTCGGCGTCCGCCTTTTCCGCGAAATGGACGATGCCGAGCGCGCGCAGCGCGTCGAGCAGCTCCGTTTTCTGCGTTTGCGCGGCGACGATGTGAACGACCTTCATTTTCTCAATCATCGCGCCGCCTCCTGTAGCTTTTTCTTGGCGATCTTGCCGCGCACGACCGCGGAGGTCTGCTGGTCGCCGAGGTAGATGCCGATGACGCGGATGTTCTCCCGCGCCTCGGGGATCTTGACCTTTTCAAACAGGTTCACGCGCTGCGCGGTGGAGCGCAGCTCCCGTTCGAGCAGCTCGACCTGCGTGCGCAGCGTCTTGACCAGCGCGTCCAGCCGCGCGATCTCGCGCAGCGTGACCACGGCGGTGTCCACCCAGAGCGGATAGTCCGCGACGTCGTAGGAGATCCCCTCGAAGGTCAGCTCCTCAAAGACCGGCACGATCACGCCGGCGATGTTGTGGTCGCGGCAGACAACGTCCTTCGGACGGATGAGCGAATCGAGCCGCATCCCCTCGGGGAAGCTGCCGTTTTCGGCGAACACCGCGATCCAGCCGTCCAGACCGTCGACGATCTTCAGCCGTTCGGCCTCGACCCTCTCAAGCTGCGCCGTCACCTGCATCACGACCGACTGGAGCTGCTGCTTTTTCAGCTGCAGCGTCGGCAGATAGCGCTGGAACTGCTTGAGCCGGTCCTTTTGGACCTTCAGTTCATTCTTCGTTAGTTTGACAGCCATACGCGCTCCCTCAGTTCAAGGCGTCCTTTTTCGGCCATCTTTCCTGAAGCAGGCTCGTCTTCAGACCTGTTTCGTTCGGCTCAAAGCACTCGGCAAGAATTTCCCAGCCGAGGTCCAGCGCTTCCTCCAGAGGGATGTTCACGCTTAGGTCCATCAGCTTCGTTTCAAAGAGGTGGCCGTACTTGAGCAGCTTCTCGTCCCATTCGGACATCATGAAGCCCATGGACTTCTTCTCAAGGCTTTCCTTGTAGGCGCTGTATAGGCGAATCATGCCGTCCATTAGGGCACGGTGGTCGCTGCGCGTCGTGCCGTTGACGTTCTGCTTGAGACGTGAGAGCGAGCCGAACGGCTCGATGTGGCCGTTTTTGAGGTAATACTGGCCCTCGGTGATATAGCCCGTGTTGTCCGGCACGGGGTGGGTGACGTCGTCACCGGGCATCGTAGTGACGCCGAGGATGGTGATGGAGCCCGCGCCCTCGAAGTCGACCGCCTTCTCATAGCGCGAGGCAAGGCAGCTGTATAGGTCGCCGGGGTAGCCGCGGTTGGACGGCACCTGCTCCATCGTGATGGCCATTTCCTTCTGCGCGTCGGCGAAGTTGGTCATGTCGGTCAGCAGCACAAGCACGCGCTTGCCGGCAAGGGCGAACTGCTCCGCCACGGCGAGCGACAGGTCGGGCACGAGCGTACATTCCACCGTCGGGTCGGACGCCGTGTGGACGAACATGACCGTGCGGCCCATCGCGCCGCTCTTTTCGAGCGTGTCGCGGAAGAAGAGATAGTCGTCGTATTTCAGGCCCATGCCGCCGAGGACGATGACGTCGACCTCCGCCTGCATGGCGATGCGGGCGAGCAGTTGGTTGTAGGGCTCGCCGGAAACGGAGAAGATGGGCAGCTTTTGGCTCTCAACGAGGGTGTTGAACACGTCGATCATCGGGATGCCGGTGCGGATCATGCGCTTGGGCACGATGCGCTTGGCGGGGTTGACGGAGGGTCCGCCGATGGGGATCATATTTTCGCTCAGCGCGGGGCCGTTGTCGCGCGGCACGCCCGCGCCGTCGAACACGCGCCCGAGCAGGTCGTCGGAAAACGAGACCATCATGGGCCGCCCGAGGAAGCGCACGGTGTCGGTCGTGCTGACGCCCTGCGTGCCGGCGAAGACTTGCAGGGAGACGAGGTCGCCGCCGAGCTTGATGACGCTCGCGTAGCTCTCGCCGACGAGGGCAAGGTCGCCGCTGCGCACGCCCGAGGCGCGCACGGTCACGACGTTGCCGACAATAGATTCGATCTTGGTGTAAACCTTCTGCATTCTGAAACCCTCCTTAACCCGTTACCTTGCTCCGGTAAAGGTCCGTGAGCTTCGTTTCCTGCGCCGCAAATTCCGGCGTGCCGTAGACCGTGCCGTGCCAGTCGAGAAATTCCTGACGCACCTGATTGAAGAAGGCGCGGATCTCCTTTTTGTCGCTGAGCGCGTAATCGCGCGTGAGCACGTCGTAGAGCACGTTGAACTCGTGCGCCTGACGCTCCGGCTCGCAGGCCGCGTCGATGGGATCGAAGGAGTTCTGCTGCAGGTACACGGCGTCGAGCAGCTCGCCCTTCTGGTAGATGATGTAGTCCTCGGCCGAGGTGCCCTCTTCACCGATAACCTTCATCATCTGGTTGATCTCGCTGCTGCGGCGGAGGATGCCGCGGGCCTCCTCCACACGCGCCATGTCCACCACGCCCTGATACTTCGACCAGGAATCAATGGGATGGATGGAGGGGTACTTGCGCGCGTCGGAGCGCTCGCGGGAGAGGCCGTGGAACGCGCCGACGACCTTGAGCGTCGCCTGCGTGACCGGCTCTTCAAAGTTGCCACCCGCGGGAGAGACCGTGCCGCCGATGGTGACGGAGGCGATCCTGCCGTTTCTCAGGCGGACCTTGCCCGCGCGCTCATAGAACGCGGCGATGACGGATTCGAGGTAGGCGGGGAAGGCTTCCTCGCCGGGGATCTCCTCCAGTCGGCCGCTCATCTCGCGCATGGCCTGCGCCCAGCGGCTCGTGGAGTCCGCCAGCAGCAGGACGTTGAGCCCCATCTGGCGGTAATATTCTGCCATCGTCACCGCCGTGTACACGGACGCTTCACGCGCCGCGACCGGCATGGACGAGGTGTTGCAGATGATGATGGTGCGCTCCATCAGCGAGCGGCCCGTGCGCGGGTCGGTCAGCTCGGGGAATTCCTTGAGCACCTCCACGACCTCGCCGGCGCGCTCGCCGCAGGCGGCAACGATGACGATGTCGACGTCGGCGTTCTTCGCCTCCATATGCTGCAGCACGGTCTTGCCCGCGCCGAACGGGCCGGGCACGCAGAAGGTGCCGCCCTTGGCGACCGGCAGGAAGGTGTCGATGCAGCGGATCTTGGTCACCAGTGTCTCGTCGGGACGCAGACGCTCCTCATAGCAGCGGATGGGCTGCTTGACCGGCCAGGAAAAGACCATGCTCAGCGCCTTCTCCTCGCCCGCGCTGTTTTCCAGCACCGCGACGGTGGAGCGGACGTGATAGCTGCCCTTTTCCTTCACGCTCTTCACGCGCCAACCCTCGTCCTTGAGGTCGAAGGGCGTCATGATGAGGTGTGTGAACTGTCCCTCCGGCACGCTGCCGACCGCGTCGCCCGCGAGCACGGCGTCGCCGGGCTTGACGAGCGGAGTAAACTCCCATTCCTTGTCGGGGATGGGGTCAAGGTATACGCCGCGCTCGAGGAAGAAGCCGCATTGCTCGGCAAGCTTCGGCAGAGGATTCTGCAAGCCGTCGTACACCTGCGTCAGAAGGCCGGGGCCGAGCTCGACGCTCAGCAGCTCGCCGGTCAGCTCGACCTCGTCGCCGACCTGAATGCCGTTGGTCATTTCATAGATCTGCATACTCACGGCGTCGCCGCTGATGCGGATGACCTCGCCCTTGAGGCGGTCATTGCCGATCTTGACGAAGCCGACTTCGTTTTTTCGAACGGAGCCCGAGAACCTTGCCGAGACAAGGTTGCCGTTGACTCCGGTCACATAGCCTGTCACTTTCTCCATTTCGTTTCTCCCGTTTTCTTATAGGCTGAATATCTGCTGGCGGACCTGTCCGAGCAGAGTGTCGAAGGCGGCCTTGCCCTCGTCATGGCGGAAGACGCGCTGCCGTTCGAGCAGC
>DJRC01000050.1:9345-13807 GCA_002437735.1 Oscillospiraceae bacterium UBA6370
AGCTCGTCCAGACGGTCAAATTCCAGCGCGAGCAGCAGCCGCTCACCCTCGAGCGGGTCCTTCGCGTTCACCGCCGCGGTGACGGTCTGCGTCACGGCGGCGTCGCGCTCGTTCGGCGCGGCGCAACTCTCGCCGCGCTTCACGCGCCGCTGATAGGTCAGCTCGCCCTGCAGCACGCGGTAAAAGGCCGCCCACCGGCTCACGAAGCCGCCGTCCTCCGAGCGCACCGTCAGTTCCTCGAGCGAGCGGTAGACCCTGTCGCTCACCGCGCCCCGGCATTGGCCGAGAAACGCGGCGTAATCCAGCGGCGGGGCGTCGCCCGCGCGGAGCATCGGCAGGCTCGAGATCAAGTAGTAATAGGAAGCCAAGAGCGTCCCTCCTTAAATGCGAAGCTCGCGGAAGAAGGGGGCAAGCTGCTCCGCCAGCTCCTCGTCGGAGCAGTCGATGTAGCCCGAGCCGTCCTTGGCGCACAGGCGGAAGCCCATGCGGACCTTTTTGGAGAGCCGCAGCTCCAGCCCCGCCTTGAGCTCGCCGGCGAGCTCGCTTTTGAGCGCGTCCGTGACGGAGGCGACCTCTGCGGCGTAGGCGGAGGCATCCTCGCCCTGCAGCGCGGCGGTGATGAGAGACGCGAGCGCCTTGTCGTCGAGCGCCTTGCGCGTGTCCTGCGCGAGCAGCTTCGTCAGCTCCGCGCCGATCTCCTGCCGGAAGGCGAGCACGGCGTCGCGCTTCGCCTGCTCGGCGCTGAGCCGGGCGCTGGCCTTGAATACGTCGATCTCCGCCTGCGCGTCCGCGCGCAGCTTGTCCGCCTCGCTCCTCGCGTCGGCGACGATCTTTTCCGCCTGGGCCTTGGCGTCGGCAAGGATCTGCGCGGCCTCGCGGTTCGCGCTCTCGATGCCGTCCTTTTTGATGGAGGATACCAGATCCTGAATTTGAAGCTCCATAAAATCCGCCTTTCTGTGTTTATGTGAGTAAAATTTCGTAATCAAGCTAAAATATAGCGCACAATGCCGAAGAAATCAAGAAAATGCAAAGAAATCGAATGATTCATTTTTTCAATAGTGCCTAAAAAATGGGCAATGATGCGGAAAATATTATAACCGTCCGCGCGGAAGCCTAACCGTCGCCTTGCTCTTCCCATGGCGGTGTGCTATACTGGGCCTGTTATAAAAGAGAAAAGGAGAACGCTTCCCATGCCTGCCTTCGATCCGCTGACCTACCGCTATGCCTCGCGGCGCAATGTCGTCTACGCCAAAAATGCCGTCGCCTGCACGTCTGTGCCGCTCGGCGCGCAGATCGGACTGGACGTGATGAAATCCAGCGGCAACGCCGTGGACGCCGCCGTGGCGATGGCCGCAGCCATGCCGCTGCTCGAGCCGACCGGCAACGGCCTCGGTTCGGACTGCTTCGCGCTCGTGTGGCTCGAGCGGGACAAACGGCTCTACGGCCTCAACGCCAGCGGTGTCGCGCCGATGGCGCTGAGCGCAGAGAAGGTCCGTGCGATGGGCTATACGGAGATGCCGAAGGCCGGATGGCTGCCGACGATGGTGCCCGGAGCGCCCGCGGGCTGGGCGGAGCTGAACCGCCGCTTCGGCACGAAGCCGCTCACCGAGCTGTTTGCGCCCGCCATTTCCTATGCCGAGGAGGGCTATCCCGTGCCGGTGAACGTCGCGCGGCAGTGGGCGCGCGACAGCCGCCGCATCGCCGGGGCGATGGCGAAGAACGCCGCGCCGCACGAATACTGGTGGCAGAGCTTTATGAAGCCGGACGGCACGCCCTACCGCGCGGGCGAGCTGTTCCGCCTTCCGGACTATGCCGCGACGCTGCGCTTCCTCGCCGCGACGGACTGCGAGAGCTATTACCGCGGCGCGCTGATGGAGCGGATCGTCGCGTTCTCCCGCGCGACCGGCGGGTACTTCTGCGAGGACGACTTCCGCAATTATCACCCCGAATGGGTCGAGCCCATCACGCAGGACTACCGCGGCTATACGGTCTGTGAGATCCCGCCGAACGGCCACGGCATCACGGTGCTCATGGCGCTCGGCATTCTGAACGGCATGACCATGCCGGAAAAACGCGAGAGCGCCGAGCACTATCACAGGGTGATGGAGGCCATCAAGCTCGCCTTTGCCGACACGAGGGCCTACGTTGCCGATCCGCGCTATATGAAAACCAGGGTCAGCGAGCTGCTGGATCCCGCCTATCTCGCCGCGCGCCGCGCGCTCATCACCGACCGCGCGCTGGAGCCGAGGGCGGGCGACCCGCACTGCGGCGGCACCATCTATCTCTGCACCGCCGACCGCGAGGGCAATATGGTCTCGTTTATCCAAAGCAACTACACCACCTTCGGCGCGGGCGTCGCCGTGCCGGGGACGGGCATCTCGCTCCAGAACCGCGGCGCGAATTTCTCGCTCGACCCCGCAAGCGATAACTGCCTTGCCGGCGGCAAGAAGTCCTACCACACCATCATTCCCGGCTTCCTGCTCAAGGACGGCGCCGCCGTCGGCCCGTTCGGCGTGATGGGCGCGTTCATGCAGCCGCAGGGTCAGACCGAGGTCCTCGTCAACACGCTCGATTATCACATGAACCCGCAGGAGGCGCTTGACGCGCCGCGCATCCAATGGATCGGCGGCAGGAGGCTCGAGCTGGAGCGTGAGGCAGGCGAGGCCATTGCCGACGAGCTGCGCGCGATGGGCCATGAGGTCACGGTCGTGGACGACCGCATTTCGATGGGCCGCGGTCAGATCATCTGGCGCGGAGAGGACGGCGTTTACACGGCAGGCACCGAGCCGCGCTGCGACGGCGCAGTCGCCGCGTGGTAAAGAAAGCTGTCGTATGATTATATGAGAATATGGAAAGAGCCGCATTCCCGGTGCAGGGAACGCGGCTCTTTTTGCGTGCTTGCGGCTTGGAGTGTGTGCTGCGGCCGTGTCTCAGAGGTTGGCGTGCTCCATCAAGTCGATGAGCACGCGGATGCCCTGCAGATAGGCGCGGACCAGAATGCGCTCGTTCGTCCCGTGGACGCCGGAGGCGGCCTCCTCGGGCTCCGCCATGAAGGGCGAGCAGCGCAGGCAGGTGTCGCAGATCTGCTCGTATTGGTGCGCGTCGGTCGCGCCGGCGGTCATGGACGGAACGAACACCACGTCGGGGTAGTAGCGCCGCATACTGTCCACCACCGTGCGGTAGCCGTAGCCATCGCGCCGGGCCGTGGCGGAGGGATCGTTGGCCTGCTGGTAGCGCAGCTCCACGGTCGGGTCCTCCACCGCCGCGCGGCAGTGCGCCATCACGCTCTCGACCGTGTCGCCGTCGGCAAGACGGAGGTTGATGACTGCCTGCATATCCTGCGGCATCACGTTGCAGGCCCTGCTGCTGCCCTGAATGACGGTGGGGGCAATGGTCGTGGTGACAAAGGGAAAGAGCGCGGGGGACTGATAGCAGTAGGCCGCGATGGCGTCTGCATTCGCGCGGACGTCTCGCGTCAGCGTTTTGAGCGGTTCGGCGGTGATGTAGGGTGCGAGCGTTTCGAACGCGCCCATCATGGCGGGATTGAGCCGCACGGGGAACGGGCTGCGGACGATGTCCGCGATGGCGCAGGCGAGATGGGCAAGCGAGGTGCCGCCGTAGGGGCGGCTCGAGTGCCCGCCGATGGAGCGGACCGTCAGCTCCAGATCGGCATAGCCCTTCTCCATCAGATCGACCTGCGCGATGGAAATGTCGGGCGCGCCGAAGGCCGTGCCGGATTCAATCTTGCCGCCGCCCTCGTCTAAAACGAATTCCAGCGTCACGCCCTGCGCCTTGAGGTGGTCGGAGATCGCCAGCGCGCCGGTGTTGAGCGTTTCCTCATCGTCGCCGAAGGCGAGGTAGGCCGTGCGCCGGAAGGTCCTGCCGCGGGCGTGCAGATACTCTGCGGCCTCGAGTACGCCGAAGACCTGCTCCTTAATATCCAGCGTGCCGCGGCCCCAGATGTAGCCGTCCGCCACCGCGCCGGAGAAGGCAGGATAGGTCCAGTCCTGCTCCGTGCCCTCGACCACCGGCACCACGTCCTGATGGGACATATACAGGCAGGGACGCAGCGTTTCGTCGCTGCCGGGGATGGTGATGAGCACGGCATGGTGACCGAGCCGCTCAAAGGTGCCCGCGCGCATGACATGGGGATAGCTTGCCTTCATGTGCGCGTGGAGCGCGTCGAACGTGCTGTAATCGGTTAGGCTGTGGTCGGCGTAGTTGACGGTCCGGCATTGGATCGCCTGCGACAGGCGCGCGACCGCGCCCTCGGCGTCGAGGTCGGGATAATTGCCCTCGAGGGCAAAGAAATCGGTGATCTTCTTCGTCATGCCATTTTGTCCTCCAGATAGCGGCTGAGAAATTCGCGCGTGCGGCTCTCCTTCGGATTCCCGAAGACCTCGCGCGGTGAGCCCTGCTCTAAAATGACGCCCTGATCCATGAATACCACGCGGTCGCTGAC